>DATEAK010000023.1:0-12241 GCA_035288405.1 bacterium
TTGAGGTAGCACGAGAATAAGCCCGGCCTGCGACGGGAGTCAAGGAAAAAGAGGTATAGGGGAGAGGGGATTTTTGAGGGTGCTTTGGAGAAACGGAATACCGTAGAAAAGGAAACTGATTAGTCCCAGCTCGGACCTACCGGTCAACCTTCACTTCCTTCACCCCCAATGGGCAATGGACGAATCCGAATACGGGTTTGTTCAAAGACGACAACACTTCCCTGCTCTAGGACTTCTTCGATCGCCGCCAGATTGGCCAGCAAGAGTGCTAACTGCTTCTCGGGTCGCCGCTCTGAACCACGCCGAAATAAAAGTATCGATGGCTTGCTTTCTTTACGTAGCGCCAGCAGCGTCCCAAAATCGGTGTCGGCAGAGACGAGAACCCGATTTTCCTCGACGGCTTTCTCAAAAATCTCCTCGTCCTCAGCCTCCTGCAAGCCATAGTCTCGCACATGTACCGCATCATGTCCGGCTAGACGCAAGCCCTCCGCCACATTCCGTGATAGCGCGTTGTCTACCAGGAATTTCATGGTGCCGCGACGAGCGGAATTTCTCGCTCACGCACTGCTTCGGCGGCATACCGCAGGGCCTCTTGGATGTCTTCATGTTCAAGGTCAGGCAACGCCTGAAGAATCTCCTCTTCGGTCATCCCGTCAGCAACCATGCTGACAACCGTCGCAACTGGAATCCGCAGCCCGCGCAGGCAGGGGACCCCACCCATTTGCTGAGGATTTACCGTGATCCGGGTAAAAGTCATCTTTCTCACCTCCTGTATGCGTCGCGAGCGATTGTGAGATAAACCTTACCACCTCATCCCCCTGAAAATCAATGACCTTCCTGGCCGTCCTCTTGTGGACGCCAAGCTGCAAGAATTGGAAGACGGTCTCATTTCCCGACTGCAGCTTAGCCAACACAAGGGGCTCTTTTGCCCTCCGAAAGGCTGCCAATCCCTCGGGTGGGGTGGTGACAAGCCTTCCGTTCATCCTTCGACCGGGTACCCTGCTTCCGGGTGAGGACGAACGGAGGAAGCCTTGGGGCTCACCCTAACCCTCTCCCCAGTGGGGGAGAGGGAACTTTAGAGGGCGAGGGCGCTTCCCTTTCACCCCCACCTGTATCCTTGCTCCCCCGTCGAGGGGGAGGAAATGTGTTGGGTCGATCCTCCCCTAGAAAAGGGGAGGAGGTGATAGATAAAAGGGAGAGGGGAATTGTGGGGGGTTAAGGAGCAAACATTTCCTGCAGAACCGCCAGTACGGAAGCCACCGCGCTGGGAGCCAAGCGTCCCAGTGGCCTCACCAGTCGCTCGGTATCAACCGTGCGCAACTGGTCGACGGCGACGAATCCCGCTCTCCCCTGAAAGCGGCATCGAACGCGCCATGGATAGGCACGCCCTCCCGTCGTCATAGGGGCGACGATCACAATATGCAGATGCTGATTCAATTCGTCAGGAGAGACCACAAGGCAGGGACGCGTCTTGCGAATTTCGCTGCCGCGTGTGGGATCGAGCTGGACCAAGTACACCTCGCCACGCAACGTGGTGACCCGCTCTATCGCCACTCCCATTCCTCTTCGTCAAACCGCGTCGTTGTCGGCGGGTCAAGAAGCCGGTCGTCGCCCTGCTTCCGCATCCGCCGGGCGGCAGCCGCCCAGCCTGCCCGAGGTCGGGCCGCTCTGCGTATCACAATGCGCCCGGGCTCGGCTTGCAGTTCGACTTCATCCGGGAGCTGAGCCTCCTCCAGCAGTACCTTGGGGAGGCGTATACCGCGTGAATTACCGATCCGCACAATGCGAGTCTTCATCAGAGCCCTCAATCAATGTGCTTATATTGTAATCACGCAGTAAAGCGCTTGGCAAGAGCATTTATTCAGCGGGAGAAGGGGATTTGAGCATAGTAAGCTTCAGATGGCGCCCTCACCCTGGGCCTTTCACCCCCACCTTCATCCTCCCCCAGGGGAGGAGATATGTTGGGGTGATCCTCCCCTACCAACGGGGAGGAGAAAGGTTGGGTTGATCCTTCCCCAGAAAGGAAGAGGAGGTAAGCTGATTCTCTCCCAGAAAAGGAAAGGGAGAGAGGATTTGAGGCAGATCCTTACGACGAGAAGTGTGGAAGGGAGAGGGGATTTGAGTATTGACCGGCAAGCCGGGACGGTTTAAGATCAGCGCCCAAACTCATCGCCAGGATGGAACGCACGATCTCCTCACGGCGCGCAGCGGGTTTTTTATCGTCTATCCGAATCAAGTCGGAACGGGAGGCGGCATGAAAGATCGAGACCTCAGAGATTTTATAAAGATGGCCCAGGAAGCGGGAGATCTGCGGCGCATATCTCCGGAAGTGGACTGGGACCTGGAGCTTTCCCACATCGCCAAGATCAACGAAGAGAGAAGGGGTCCCGCTCTCCTCTTTGAGAACGTGAAGGGATACGACATCCCTGTCTTCAGCAGCATCTTGAGCACTCCGAAGCGTCTGGCCATGGCCCTGATGATGCCCACCGACTGGTCTATCTGCCAGATGGCCAAAGAGTGGGTGCAACGCTGCCAGAATCAAAGGATCGCCCCGGTGGAGGTCCAGGAAGCCCCCTTCAAGGAAAATATCCTGAAGGGAGAAGCCGTGAACTTGTATCGGCTCCCGGCTCCCCGATTTTACGAGCACGACGGCGGCCGCTATGTGGGGACCTTTTGCACCTGGGTCACCCGAGACCCCGAGACCGGATGCGTGAATCTGGGAACCTACCGCCTCCAGATTCTCGACCCGCGCTCCGCCGGATCCTGGGTGGTCCGCGGCAAGCATGCGGAGCTTCACCTGCGCAAATACGCCGCTCGGAACGAGCCTATGCCGGTCGCCGTCATCTTGGGCTACGACCCTCTCATGATCCTCTGTTCCGGGGCTCCTCTCGCGTTCGGCGAGTCCGAATACGATCTCATGGGGGCGTTGCGCGGCTTCCCGGTTCCGGTAACACGAGGAGAGGTCGTGGATCTTCCCGTCCCGGCCAATGCGGAAATCGTGCTCGAAGGCTATGTGTGGCCGGGCCGGCTCAAACCGGAGGGCCCTTTCGGAGAGTTCACCGGCTATTACAGCGGGGGGGAGCGCGAGGGCATCGGTCCCTCGCCGAAAGAATATATCGACGTGCAGTGCATTTCGCATCGGAACCACCCGATCTACCCCATCTGCTCGGTGGGAAGACCGGTCACGGACGACCACATGATCGTCAGCCTCTTCCGCACCTCAAGTCTCTGGCTGGACTTGGACGCCATGAAGATTCCGGGAATTCAGTCCGTGTATATCCCTCCCGAATCGTGTGGAAGCTTCATTGCCATCGTCTCCGTAAAGCAAATGTATCCTGGTCATTCTCGTCAGGTCGGCAACGCCGTCCTGGCCAGCAACTGCGGGACTTACGCCGTGAAGATGGTGATTGTGGTAGATGAAGATATTCCGGCCGACGATCTGGATAAGGTGCTCTGGGCCTTGAGCGTCCGTTATCAGCCGGACCGGAGCACAGATGTCTTGCGGGGACAGCGCTCGAACCCCCTGGACCCCTCTCTGCATGTCGATGCCCGGGATGTCACCTCCAAGATCATACTGGATGCCACCATACCTTTTGATTGGAAGGAAAAACCCCGGGTCGCGTCTCTTTCCCCCCAGGTGGTGGAGAGAGTGCTCGGTCGATGGAAGGAGTACGGTCTGGAGGATATCTCTCCAAAACGCTAGGATCCGGGCTCTCGTGCCGGACAAAGTCTCCGAGTGCCTTGCGAGTGTATGATTGACATCAACAGGCGGGTAACTTACCATGTTCTCAAATATTACAGATCCTCAAATTCAACAAGTTTGACCGATCTTGATCGAGTCCGGCGGGGATGTCCTTGGATATCCCCCGGGTCTGTGGGGTACAGAGAGAAAATAACATACCAGAGGGGGTACTGGTGCCTGGCTCTCAACCATATCAGGTAACTTCCTGTTTCGACGAATCCACACAAAACAGCCTCAAATCCACTCTGATCGAGGTTCGTGGAGTCAGCAAGTCCTTTCGGATTCAACAGGCGTCTTTTTGCGTATTCGAGGGGCTCAATCTAGCGATCGAGGAGGGCAGTTTTGTTTCCATCGTTGGTCCGTCGGGCTGTGGCAAGTCCACCCTGCTTAAGGTGATCGCCGGTTTGCAACGTCCCACCTCAGGTTCGGTATTCTTCAAGGGAGAGCCTGTTACAAAGCCCCCCGCTAACATGATCTATCTCTTTCAGCAGTACCCGAAATCGGTCTTTCCTTGGCGGACCGTCTGGCAAAACGTCCTCTTCGGCATAGAGGACAAGAAAGATCTGGACCGCGGGGAAATCCAGGAAAGGGGTCGCAAGTACCTGGCGCTGGTGGGACTGCAAGGAAACGAGACCCTTTACCCTTCTCAGCTCTCCGGAGGCATGCAGCAACGCCTGGCCATTGCCCGGGCCCTCGCCTGTGAACCGGAAGTGGTACTGATGGATGAACCCTTCAGCGCCGTGGATGCGCTGACCCGGATGAAACTCCAGCAGCTTCTGTTGGAGATCTGGGACCGGGTGAACATCACCGTTATCTTTGTCACCCACGATGTAGAGGAGGCTGCCTTACTTTCCCGCAGGGTAATCGCCTTGACCCGGACCCCCGCCATCATTGATAAAGACTTGCGGATCGACCTTCCCTACCCACGCAATCACTTGACCACGCGGGAAGATCCCAGATTTGGAAGTTATCGGCGCGAGCTTCTGCAAAGCATTTTTCAGGCGGAAAGCATGTGAAGGGAGAGCCATCAAAATGCGGGAAAAGTGGCCGGGAATCACCCTGATCTCCATCCTCCTGGCAGGCTGGGAAGTCTTGGTTCGCAGCGGAATGATCGATACCCCAAGCTTGCCACCCGTCTCGCTTATCTTTATTGCGTGGTATCAAGCCGTCATCTCCGGCGAGCTGATCGGACACCTGCTGCCCAGCCTGCAGAGGATTGCCATCGGTTACTCCCTTGCGATCGCCGTCGCCGTTCCGCTCGGCTTGCTCATGGGTTCCATCAAACTCGTTTACTCTCTCTTCGAACCTCTCACCGAACTCATCCGTCCCATACCCAGCGCCGCTTATGTCCCCATGGCCATCCTCTTTTTTGGCATCGGGAATGAAATGAAGGTGTTCGTGATCTTCCTGGCCTGTATCTGGCCGATCCTCCTGAACACCTATGGCGCGGTGAGGGGCATTGACCCCGTTCTCGTGGAAACCGGGAGAACCTTCGGCTATTCTCATGCTAAAGTGCTCCGCAAGGTCGTCTTTCCCTCTATTTTGCCGGAGATTTTTACCGGCATGCGCGTGAGTCTAGGGATTGCCCTGATCGTCGTCGTAGTGGCCGAAATGATCGCCGGCAACAACGGCATTGGCTACTTCATCCTTGATAGACAGCGTTTCTTCAGAGTCGCAGCCATGATTGCCGGCATCTTTACCCTCGGTATAGTCGGATATGCGCTGAATTGGGTTTTCCTTCGCTTTGAGGGGTATGTTCTGCGTTGGCGCCAGACATCCGGGTCTTGATCCAGGGCGGCGATGCAAAAACGTTGCGAGCTCTGGTTGGTTTTTTTTCGGGGGACTCTGCGGCTTTCCAATGTCCGGGTCTCGCCAGAAAACGGCGAACCGGCGGAAAAGCCAGATTTCAGAGCGGAGAAAGCCCTTCCATCCCGTGCGGTCCAAACGATTGGAGGAATAGACCATGAAGAAACTTGCACTCTGGACGCTTCTGCTTTTCCCGGTGGTCACAGTCGCTTTGCTGGGGTTCGCCCTGGAGGGATACACAGCGGAAATGAGTGGGACACTCACCAACATCCGCTTCTCCTTCAACAAGAACGCCGGGCAGACTCCGCAGTACGTGGCCGACACCAGGGGATTTTTCAAGAAGTACGGGTTGAAGGTCGAACGGATCGAATTCAGCAACAACCCGGACATGGTGGCGGCGCTTGACCGGGGCCATCTGGAGATGATGGCTTCCATACCCGGTTCACCCCTGAGCGCCCGGGAGCAAGGGTACGATCTGGTCGCGTTCATGCAGAACGAAACCTCTAACTTCGCGGCCCCGGACTCCGGTGCGCTCATCGCCCGGCGTGGCAGCGGCATCAAATCCGTTGCGGATCTGAAGGGGAAGATCGTCGCCTGCCTCTATCTGAGCAGCCAGGACTGCATAGATTCCAAGTACGTCATCAAGAAAGCCGGCGTCGATCTAAAGTCGATTACCTTTATTGAAGCCAATTTCGGCACCCATTTCGATCTCCTGAGGTCTGGTCAAGTGGATGCTGTAAGCACAGTCAACCCTTTCACCACGCAGATCCTCACCAAAGGGGCGGGGGACTTGCTCGCATGGAATTACATCGAGTCGAATCCGGGCCAGCCCCTCGGCGCGTGGTGGGCGAAAAAGCAGTGGGTCACCAAAAACCCCCAAGTCGTAAGGGCTTTCCAACGGGCCATCAAGGATGCGATCGACTTCCTCCGGCAGGACAAGGTGCGGGCGCGAGAGGTTGTCGCCGAATACACCGGGCTGGATAAGGGGTTACTCACAGAGATGGCACCGTTGAACTGGAACTATCATGTCGATCCCCAGGCTTGGCAGCAGGAAGCGAAGATCCTGGTTGAGATGGGCGCCTTGCAGAAGATGCCGAAACCGGAGGAGTATTTCGCTGAACAGATCAAGGAGTATTTCAAGAAATAAGGGCCCGGAGGGCCGGCACTCGCTTCATGGCCATGGCTACCTGATTCCCCCGAGCAAGTGACTTCTCAGGGAGGAGGGTTCACAATGAAGCAGCTCGTATCCAGAGGGGAAAATTATACGGAGATGTTGCCGAGTTTCCGGAGCCTCATCCTGAAGTTGGGAGTCCAGGCAGACGATGCCGTGATTTTTTCCGGTTGCCCCGGAACCTGTTACTCTATGGCCACCTTCCTGGCCTTCGGGATCAGGGACCTAGGCTTTAAAATCTATTTCGCCGTCAATTCCGACTTGAACCAACTGTGGCACCTCGACTACGTGGATCATCTGGGAATGGTTGGAGCCAATAAGGTAGAGCCAGTGCAAGCCCAAGTGCTCATCCTGATGTCGGGCCTCATGAGGGTTCCATTGGAAGGTACGCTCAGCCTCGTCCGAGAGGCCTTGGCACCCGGGGGACATATTATCGGGGAGACAGTCGTCCCTGGACTGTTTGAAGACTCGAAATGGGATCAACAGATCCCGTTTCATGGCTTTTTTGAATTTGAAATGCGCAATCCCGCTTCTTACCTGGCTATCGAGGAAAAGAAAGGCTGAAGAATCCGGAAGAAGTTTCACACGAGGATTCTCTATGTCTGCGAACGCAGAGCTGCTCAAAACGATTTTCCAAGAACTCCTGAACTTTGATCCCCATCCGGATGATCTGGAAACCCTTTCGCAAATGATCGACACCCTCAAGCAAGATACAGCCAGGCTGGAGGAAGTAGACACCACAGGGGTAAATCCAGCTTTCCTCTCCGAACCATTTGCCGGGCCCCGGAAAGTCTAAGATGGATCAATCTCTCCTCTTTGCACCCATCCGCGAGCTGGCTCACAAGATACGAGAAGGCGAGACCAGTTCCCTTAGCGTCATGGAAAGCCTTCTGGAGAGGATCAACCGCTTAAACCCGCAAGTCCAGGCCTATTTGACGGTTTCCCAGGAACGCTCCCTGGAAGCTGCGCAGCAGAAGGACAGGGAGATGCGTGCGGGGAAAAACTCTGGACCCTTGCACGGCGTACCTCTTGCCCTGAAAGACAACATAGAAACTAAAGGTCTCAGGACCACCAACGGGGCCAAGCGGCTTCACGATCATATTCCCTCTGCAGATGCCACGATCGTCAAGAAGCTAAAAAAAGCTGGGGCTATTATTTTCGGCAAGCTCAACATGCACGAAATTGCCCTGGGTGGTACGACAGACAACCCTCACTACGGCTTCACCAGAAATCCCTGGGATAGCAGCCGGATTCCCGGCGGGTCCAGCGGAGGCTCCGCATCCGCCGTCGCCGCAGGGATGTGCCCTGCCTCTTTCGGGACCGATACGGCCGGAAGCATCCGCATACCCGCAGCGCTCTGCGGAATCGTCGGTCTCAAGTCCACGCTCGGACGCGTTAGCCGCTCGGGAGTGTTTCTTCTAAGCTGGTCCATGGACTGCGTTGGTCCCATCACGAGAACCGTCCGGGATGCTGCCCTCTTGCTGGAGGTAATCGGAGGATTTGACCCCAAGGATCCTGTCACCTCGAGGAAACGACTTCCCCGGTACACAGAGGAACTCGAGGCGGGAATAAAGGGCATCCGGGTGGGCGTCTGCAAGGAGTACTTCTCCGACCTCGTGGAACCCGACGTCCATCGCGCTTTTCAGGGCGCCATGACGGAGATTTCCCGCTTGGGAATCGATGTAGTCGAGCTTCCCCTGAATCTTGAGCGTGCCCACGTTTCTGCGGCTCATGAAATCATACTGGCATCAGAGGCCGCCACGTACTATGAACCTCACCTGAGAGCGGGTATCGGAGACTTCGGCCCGGATGTCCGCTTGCGGCTCCAGCGTGGCCTGGCGATTCCGGCGGTTCACTATTTGAAAGCCCAGCAAGTCAGAACCGTGATCCAGCAGCGGTTCCGGGATCTTTTTGACCAGATCGACGTCATGGCCTCACCCACGGTTGCTGTCCCGGCTCCTCTCAGGGGTCAACAAAACGTCTCGGCGGGAGGAATTCAGAGGAGTCTGAGAGAGGCCCTAGTCAGTTTGACTCTGCCCGTTAATCTCGTGGGTTTTCCGGCCATCACGGTCCCCTGTGGATTCAGTTCCGAGGGTTTGCCCCTCGGCCTCCAACTCGTGGGGCGGCCTTTTGACGAAGCAACCCTGTTGCGGGTCGCCCATGGCTTTGAGTCAGCAACGCCGTGGAAAGATCAGAGGCCTCCACTGTAAAAAACGCGCCTACTCAGCACAACAGGCCCAACGAAACGAAAGGAAGACTTCCAGAGATGAACGAGATTTCTGTAATCCAATACGGACTGGGTCCTATCGGCAGAATGATCACCCGCTGCCTTCTCGAGCGCCCGAAAATCCGCATCGTGGGGGCCATCGATATCGACCCTGCATTGGCGGGGAAAGATCTGGGCGAGGTGGCCGAACTCGGGAAGGATCTCGGGGTCCCTGTTTCTTCGGACGCCTCTCAGGTCCTGTCCTCGTCTCCATCCGGAGTCGTCATTCTGACGACCGGATCCTCGCTGAGCAAGGTAGCTCCCCAGATAGAACAGATTCTTGCCAAGGGCCACGCAGTGGTCTCAACCTGCGAAGAGCTGTCCTACCCGTGGAAAACGCAGCCCGACCTGGCCCGGCGCATTGACCAGGTGGCCCGCCAGCACAACGTTGCAGTTTTGGGAACCGGCGTCAATCCCGGTTTCCTCATGGACTTCCTCCCTCTGGCCGTGACCGCCTTGTGCACGGAAGTGAAATCCATTCGTGTCGGACGAGTCCAAGATGCTTCCAAGCGCCGCCTCCCCTTCCAGCAAAAGATCGGCGCAGGGCTCGACACGGATCAGTTTGACGCCCGGCTTAAGGACGGTTCCTTACGCCACGTGGGGCTCACCGAGTCGATTCACATGATCGCCGCGAGACTGGGATGGGAGGTGGAAAGAATCGATGAGCGAATCGTGCCCGTCATCGCCGGCGCTCCCGTGGCCAGCGCGGAAATCCAGGTTTCGCCGGGACAAGTGGCGGGCATCGAACAGCTTGGGGATGGAATCATCGATGGGGAAGCTCGCATCCGTTTGTATATGAGGATGTCCTTGCAGGAATCCGAATCCTACGAAAGCATCGAAATTAACGGCTCGCCGTATTTGAAGTCCGTGATGCCCGACGGCGTCCACGGAGATATGGCCACGACCGCAGTCGTCATCAACGCAATCCCGGTCATACTGCGGGCAGAACCGGGACTGCGGACGATGGCCGACCTCCCTCCCGTATCATACTGGGAATGAGGATCCGGCTAGAGGGAACTGCGTGCAGCAGCCACCTTGCGGGCCTGCTCGATAATATCCACTCCAGTGAGTTCAGCCCACGCCGCCAGAAGCCGGCGAGTAACCGGCCCTGGCACTTCCTTCCCCACACGCCTGCCGTTGAAAGTTGCCACCGGAAACAAGGTGAAGCTGTTGGCGGTGATCATCATTTCGTCTGCCATGTAGAGATCGTACGGAGTCAAGTTGATTGCCGAAACCTCCAAACCGATCTTGGCGGCAAGGCCCGTGAGAGCCTGGCGGGTAATGCCGCCCAAAATGTTCTGGTCTTTCGGGCTAATTAACTTCCCTTCTTGCACCATGAAGAAGTTAGAGGAAGCCCCCTCAGCGACATGGCCTTCCAGATCCAACATCAGGGCAAACGCTTCGGGATCAACGGCGCGGGCCTCCATTTCCGCCAAAATATGGTTTAGTTTGTTTGGAAGCTTGGCGCGAGGGTCCAGGCACTGAGGAGGGGTCCGCCGTGTCGACACCAGGACCAGTGCGATACCCTGCTCGTAGTTCTTTACAAACCGGTCAAAGGGAGGGGGAACACAATGGATGATCACCGTAGCCCTCCCTTCCGGCCGGAACATTCCAACCCCCCGAGAGATTCTCTGCACGAGGAGAAAGTCATCATCGGAACCCAAGAAATGGCGGTTTCGGTTGAATACCTCCACGGTGATGTCGCAGACCTGCTGAGCGGTCAAACCGATATCGAGCCCGATGTATTTGAGAGAGCGAAACAGCCGGTCCACATGTTCCTTGAGCTTGAAGGGCCGGTGCCCGAAGGTCCGCGCGATGTCATACACCCCGTCTCCAAAAACGAATCCCCGATCATACATGGAGATCCTGACCTCGCCTTCCGGAATATATTCTCCGTTACAATAAGCAATTCGTTCCGCCATGTCTCGCCTCGCTTTTCGAGCTAGCTACTGCCCCCCTTGGGGCCATTCCCATCTGCCTGTCTTGATTCTCGAAGTTGTACGGTCTTTTTCTCATCTACCGACAGGTCTCTAGGGTCGAGAACAACCCCATAATCCCTTTCCGCCGCCTGAATTGAAGTGTATCCGTCGCTTACGTCGGCCGCGACCAAATCCGGAGGCCGACTGTAAGGATCTCCCCAGCCACCGCCACCCCCCTTGAAAATGCAAATCCGATCCCCCGGTATCACCTGAGACTCCAGGCACCGTCCCGGGGGAACCTCCACATCGCCCGTCTCCCTCTGCAGGATGCAACGATTCGGGCTCCCATGTTTCCCTCCGCACAGGCCCGAGGAAGGATATTTCCCGCCCCATACCATCAAAGCAGCAGAGGCCTCATGATCGATCATGCGTTCCACCGTTTTCACCCCCGGCCCACCTCGCCACCTCCCGGGGCCGCAGGAATCCTGGATAAACTCTCTTTCCTCGATAAAATGGGGGTATTGCACTTCGCTCATCTCTACCGTGGTATACGCCATCCCTCCCCGCGTAATGCAGAGGCCTCCCCAGCCGTCATGACAGAAAGCAGCACCGTCTCCTCCGTTCATCATCACAAAGTTCAACGACAAATAAGGCTTCCCCGTCCTTGGATCGATGCCCGAAATGACCGGTTCCACCTTCTTATCCCACATGGTGCCGACCCGATTTGGAATCGCTTTTGAAAGGGCCAGAGTCACCACCTCGGCGATTTCGGCGCCGGGATGAATCGTGCAGAAGCCCGTGGCGGCCCCCTCACGGGGATTGACCACGCTCCCTTCCGGCGCAATCAAGCTGACGGGCCTGAAGATCCCCTCGTTTTTCGGGATCTCCGGGTCCAAAACACCACACAGGGCGATGAACGTCCAGGACCAGGTGTTCCCCAACGGGCTGTTAGCAAATCCTCTGACTTGGGGACTTGAACCGTTGAAATCCACCTTCAGGTCGCTCCCCTGGATCGTGACAGTGGCGTGAAAGTGAATGTCAAAGTTGTAATATCCATCACCGTCCAAGTAGGAGCTAGCCTCGTAGGTCCCGTCGGGCCAGCCTTCTATCTCTGACCTCACTCTTCTTTCGCTGTAATCGAGGGCGTATTCGAGAGCCTCCACTACCGTCTCCGGACCAAACTCATCCAGGAGCTGATGAATGCGGCGCTCGGCGATCCGGCACGAAGCAATCATCGCATCAATATCACCTTGAAACCATTCCTTGAACCGCGAGTTTCGGATCACCCAATCGTAAATATCCCACTTCATCTGTCCTCGCTCACAGATGCGCAAGGG
>DATEAK010000024.1:0-2465 GCA_035288405.1 bacterium
AGCAACGTTGACAGGTCCGAGAGACGCCCCTACAATAGCGAGGCTTTTTACTTGTTGCAAAGGGCGTACTAGAGAAAGGGGATCAAAGAGGTGAATGAATTCGTGCAGGCGGCCCGGGAGATCGCTCAGAAGGCCGGAAAACTTCTCAAAGAATACTGGGTGAGGGGAGTGAAGGTCGAGTACAAAGGGGAAATCAACCTGGTGACCGAAGCGGACCGGGCATCCGAGGCCCTGATTCTTGCCGAGATCCGCCGCCGTTTTCCGGATCATACGATCGTGGCCGAGGAAAGTGCCCCCAAGCAGGTCCCGGGAGAGTTTTGCTGGTACGTGGATCCTCTGGATGGCACCACCAATTTTTCTCACAAGCTCCCATTTTTTTCGGTTTCCATCGGGGTACGCCGCGGCCAGGAGATGGTGGCCGGCGTCATCTATGACCCTGTCCTCGATGAACTTTTCTCCGCAGCCCGGGGGCAGGGCGCCACGTGCAATGACAAGCCGATCCGGGTTTCCCCCCAGGGAAATCTCATTGAGAGCCTTTTGGTGACGGGCTTCAACTACTCGATCCGGGAGGAACCCGGGCATGTGTTCGACCACTTTCGCGACTTCACCATGGTCGCTCAGGGGACACGCCGTGTGGGTTCTGCCGCCTTGGATTTGTGCTATGTGGCGTACGGCCGCTATGAAGGGTTCTGGGAGCGATCCCTCTCTCCCTGGGATACGGCTGCGGGCACACTGATCGTGGAAGAAGCGGGAGGTCGGATCACTCAATTCGGCGGAGAGCCCTTTGATCTTTACGGCACCGAGGTACTTGCCTCAAACGGCCTCATTCACGAGGACATGATGGAAGTCCTCAAAAAGCCTTACAAGTAGTGCTTCTGGTTTCCCGCCGGTAAGTAGAAGTTCCCGGATTCAGGGTCCTCTTCGACTCTCCACGCCAGTTGCAGGTAAGCCGGGCGGCTGAAGCGGGCCCGGAAGGCTCGTCCCTTCACGTGGCAGTAGAGAATATTTCGTTCCCCCCAATGAAGAGTACCCGGGTCAAGAACTTCCTCGCATTCATCGCTGAGCAGCAGAGTATAGCTTGAAGAAGATCCCTCCGAGTTGAGGCGAGGAGTCGTGCGCAGAACTGCGAAGGGGACGTCCTCCACTTCCACCACACGTGCCTGCCGGTCGTTGCGGACCATAAAGCCTTGGCCGGGATCAAAGGTCAGGTGCTCGTACAGGTAGCGTCGAATTCCGGGGTGTGTGATCTCGTCCGGACCATCGAACCAGTCGCCGTGGGCATCGAGATAAAGCGGCAACCCGTCGCTGGGAGCTGTTCCCTGCACTCTTCTTCTCTCCTACTCTTTGCCGAGCAGACCCTTTCGTTCGTCGAGCGTCACAGCCGTTTCCCGAGCGGAAGAAACGTCAACGCGGGGTTCGGAATAGATCATGTTGCGGCCGCTGGTCTTGGCCTGGTAAAGAGTTTGATCCGCGCGCTGGATCAGGTCCTCCTGGTTGACTTCCGGTTCCCCGTGGTAGGTGCTGATCCCGATGCTGATCGTCAGGCTGACCCCGATCCCCTCGGCGGTGAAAACTTGATTGGCCACCTTGCGGCGCAGGCGCTCGGCCAACACGAAGGCCTCCCGGGTCCGCGTGCGGGGGAGAAGGATGGCGAACTCCTCTCCGCCGTAGCGAAAGACCTGGTCCGTTTCCCGCGCAGTGGCCCGGATCAGTTGGGAGAGCTCTCGCAGGAATTGGTCGCCGACCAGGTGCCCGTACGTGTCATTGATCGTCTTAAAGTAGTCGATGTCCAGAAGGAGAAGAGAGAAGGGCTCAAGAGAGCGCCGGGTGCGCAGAATCTCTCCCCGCACCCGAAGATGAAAATAGCGGTAGTTGAAGACACCGGTCAATCCGTCGGTGATCGATAGGTTCTCCATCCGGTCGAGAGTTTCCAGAAGATCGGCGGGTCCGTTGGTTTGCTTCAGAGACTCTTCCAAGCGTTGGAGGATCCTGCGCGCCTTGGGGGAAGGGACCTCTTCCAGATGGAAGTTGGAGCCGTCGATCCCCTTCTCGATGGCCTTTTTCGCCACCTCCAGAAGGTGAGCAGGGAGCCTTGTCTCCTGGTAAATGCGCAAGACTTCCCGGCGGAACCCCTCCACATTGCAGCGCTGGGTTTCGGGCTTCCGGAGCTGCTGCAGCTCCCTGGAAATTCTCCTGGCGAGAAGTGCGGCGTTTGTTTTCTCTCTCTTCTTCCTGACAGCCATCTCAGAAAACTTTCTTGGAGTCGATCAGGAGAGTTACGGGCCCGTTGTTGATCAGAGCCACGTCCATCATGGCTTTGAACTGGCCGGTTTTCACCGGTACCCCTTTGCGTTGGATCTCACCGACCAGTTCCTGGTAGAGCTCTTCGGCCCGGCCCGGCTCCGCGGCCCCCACGAAAGAAGGACGCCGTCCTTTCCGGCAATCTCCGAACAGGGTGAACTGGG
>DATEAK010000025.1:0-4846 GCA_035288405.1 bacterium
TCATCGGATCGAAAAGGAGGAAGACCATGAGCAAGACCATTCCTACCGGCTCAATCTTGCTTACGAGACGGGCCGGTCCTTCCGGAAGAAGGCCCACTAAAATCCGGCCGCCATCAGCAGGCGGGATTGGGATCAAGTTAAAGATGGCTAGAAGCACATTGATCTGGACGGCTGTAATGAGCATTCGGAGGACAGGCTCAAGAAAAAAACCACCTACGGGAGCAGCGGATCCCATTCCCATCAAGCCTCGGAAGACAACGCCCGCGAAAAGGGCCAGCACAAGATTCATTGCCGGGCCTGCTGCTGCAACCCAGACCATGTCTTGTTTGGGTCGGCGGAGATTGAGGAAGTTGATAGGGACCGGCTTCGCATAGCCGAATAGGATCCCGGAATGGGAGAAAAGCAAAATCAACGGAAGGATAATTGTGCCGAATAGATCCACGTGAGCAAGGGGGTTTAAGGTAAGGCGTCCAAGCATTTTAGCCGTTGGGTCGCCGAGACGCCAGGCGACCCAACCGTGGGCAACCTCGTGGAGCACGATCGCGATAATGATTGGAATCGCGACGATCGAAATGGTGACTACCAGGGAACGAATATCCATGTCTCTCCTGCCCTGGGGATAAACGCAGGAAATTCCTTGATTCTGCGTTTCTCCAGGTTTGAAAGACCCATAAATACCAGACGCTCCTGCCTATGTCAAATATCTGGTCTCCGAGGTAGTGTCCTAAGCTGAAAGCCCTTAATAATATTTCCCTAACAATACGTTCTTGGTATGAAATTTGGCTTAGGTCTCGAGTGGATTCCGATTCGTGGGTTTGTCTCTGGGGAGAGATCCGGAGATGTTCGGCAGTTTTCTGCCAACACAGGAGGCAAGGTCCGACCGTGCGTCGGGTTGAACCTTTTCGGCATCAGGCGCAGGTCTGTAAGGCGACCGACGGACCCTCTTCCCTATCGGGGACCCCGGACTGCCTACGATGCAAGTCAGGGGGAATCTATTGAGTTTAAAGGGGAGAAAAACTCCTTTAATTTCCCCCACCCCCATCGTCCGATAAGATTAGAAAGTTTTGCTAAGTACGCGGACGGAGTCTCTGTGAAAAGAGGTCGGAACTCAAACCAGCACCCGCAGCAGAATCCCTTTGAAGGTCTCAATACGGACGGGCTGCAGGCCCTTTACAGCCTGGCCGCCATTCGAACCCTTCGTGAAGGCGAGTTTCTAATCCGGGAAGGCGAGACGGATCAGACCGTCTATGTGTTGCTGCAGGGAGAGGTCCGCATCGTCAAAGACCTACAGGGGCAGGAGGAGATCCTCGCCACCCTCGGGGAAGGGAACTGGGTCGGAGAGATCGCTTTCGCCCGGCAGATCCCCCGCACGGCCTCGGCGATCGCGAACCGACCTTTGAAGGTCATGGTGATCGATAAGGCCACGCTGAACGCCATGGAGGAGAAGACCCAGCTGTTCTTCTACAAGAGGTTCAACGACCTGGCCATGGAGCGCATCAGCCAGCTCGATCAAAGGGGCAGGGACCTGGCATTCCGCAATCAGGAGCTGATCGGACAGATCTTCATGGCCAGCCGCCAAGAGGCCAACTATGGCGGATCACAGTTGATCCGCAGTATCCTCGCGAAAGTTCCGCGGCTCCCTTTGTTTGCCGGCACCCTGACGACCAAGCTGCTCGATGAACGTATTTCCGTGCGCGAGGTGGGGGATTTGGTCAGGGAAGATCCCGCCCTGATGGGTGTCGTTCTCAAGACGGTAAACTCGCCGTATTACGGACTTCGCGTCAAGATTTCCGATATCCATCACGCGATCGTCCTGATCGGACTCAACGAGCTCTACCATATCGTCCTGGGAGAAGGAATTCGCAAGACGATGCCGGATACCCCGAAATTTCAGCTTCTCCACGCCCACTGCGCCGCCGTCTCCCAGGTCTCCTTCGCGATCTCCCAATCCTCGGGCCTCGGGCATCCGGCCCAGATGGCCACCATCGGGCTCCTCCACGATCTGGGACGCTGTCTGATCCTGCTCATCAAGCAACAGAACCCTGCTCTGGTCGTGCTAATCGATGCCCTGGATCACGCTCAGCTGGGGGCACTGCTGCTGAGGGAGTGGAATCTCCCCGAGGTTGCCTGGCAGACCCTGGCCTTTCAACGCTATCCCGAGTTCTCTCCGCCTTCGAAGATCCCACCTGAGGTACAGGAGAACGTCGCGATCCTGTACTTGGCCCATCTCTGCTGTGAGTTCTACGAGGGGGGCCAGGGGAACACCTCGACGGCGTTCTTGAACGACTACCGGCGGTTGCTGAAGTGGGACAGATATTCCGTGGAGGACATCGCCGTACGGGTTCTGCTGCCAGTCCTGGGAAAAAAGCTGAACAGCTTTCCTTCCTCTTTCAGAGAAGTTCTCTCCCGACATCTGGAAGCGGGCGGGAGTCAGCCGGGCGTGCCTGCGGGGCGGTAGGTGCCGGATGGAGAAAAGCGGTATCTTTGTTGGGGATCACCGTGCCAAGTGATTTCCCGACTCAGCCGATGCCTCGAATCTCAATGTCCCGGATAGATTGTGTGATTCTTTGCCAAAGCCGGTCGATGTCCTGGCTCATGATGATGAGATTGTGCTTCTTTCCTTTGAGATCCACGACATGGTCTCGAAGCACTGCCTCCCGTTCAAAGCCGAGCGAGTCGAAGACCTTGATGGCCGCTTGCTGATTCTCGATCATTTGCGCCGTGACCTTGTGGATGTTCAATTTCTGGGCGAGGGAGAAGATCTCCGCGGCCAGGTGCAGCCCCAGCCCTTTGCGACGAAACTTGGAGTCGGTGACGAGGCGAATTTCAGCGACGTGCTTGGACCAGCCGAACTTGTCGCGATGCAGTGTGGCATCACCGATAACCCGGTTCTCGAATATGGCCAAGATGGGCAAGATCCGCTCGTAGTCCAAATTCTTCGCCCATGCCTCGATGACCTTGGGGTCGGTCACATCGTCCTTGAGAAACTGTCGGTCTTCCAGAGGTAACCCCTGGAAGAATTGCAGAAGGTCCTTTTCATCTTCCCGGACCATGGGCCGTAGCGTCACTTGCTGCCCGTTTTTCAGCGCTACCTGCTTTGGATAGCCCTGCAGCATTGGTTTCTCCTTTGAAGAATTTGGAATACCCGAAAGACTGCACCGTTTTGGGCTGGAGGATCACTCTGAAACACAGAATGCGCGACTACGAGACAGCAGGCAAGCATGTCGGGGGCGCCTCTGTGCTGAAAGGGATTGGAGAAAACCTTTCCTGCCCTCTAAGTCTAAGATAGGAAACTAGTCGGAGGAAGTCAATGAGGTTTCAGTCAGAATATGACGGTCCCGCACGACGCCCGGAAATACGTGGATGGCCGCTTCGGGAAAGACCGGTTTTTCTCAGTTCGTAATCACGCGTGTCCTTTTCAGCATTTCCTCCGCTTTTTGGATCGCTTTCTTCTCCGCCTCCTCTCGGGTCGGACCCTTGCCACGGGCCAGGACTGCGCCGGGCTCCACGTTGTCCACGGTGCAGAGGTACGCATCGCCGAGCCTGTAGCTCACGATATTGATCTTCCAGCGCCCGATTTCTTGCTGCTTTCTTGAGTATTCTTCTATCTTCATCCGTTCTCTCCGATCCCCGGAGACTCCTCCATTACGGCCGTTCGATGGGAGCCCTGACCAGGTTTCCCCACTCGGTCCAGCTGCCGTCATAGTTTCGAACGTCTTTATGGCCGAGGAGATACTTGAGAACAAACCAGGTATGACTGGACCGCTCGCCGATGCGGCAGTAAGCGACGACCGGTTTTTTCCCCGTGATCCCTGCACTCTCGTAGAGTTGTCTTAACTCCTCGTGGGACTTGAAGGTTCCATCATCGTTACAGGCCCGGGACCAGGTGATGTTTCTTGCTCCCGGAATATGGCCACCGCGCTGGCAGGTCTCGGGCAGACCGGGCGGAGCCAGGATCTCTCCGGTAAATTCCGGGGCGCTGCGGACATCCACCAGTTCGATGGCCTTCTCTTCCATCCCCTTTTTCACATCCGGCAGGAAGGAGCGGATCGACAGGTCTGGATTTTTTGCCCTGTATATCTTCGGGGAAACCCGGGCAGGATCATTTGTGAGCTCTCTACTCTCGGCGAGCCACTTCTTGCGCCCTCCGTTCATGAGGCGTACGTCTTCGTGTCCGTAAATCTTCATTTGCCACAAAGCCCAAGCGGCAAACCAGTTGTTGTTATCGCCGTAGAGAATCACCGTCGTCTTGTTGTCGATCCCGGACTCCCCCATGAGCTTTTCGAATTTCTCTCTGGGGATGACGTCACGAAGGAAGGTATCGCATAGCTGGGTATCCCATGCCCAACCAATGGCGCCCGGGATGTGACCTTCGTCGAAGGCCTTCGTGTCCACGTCAACCTCGACGATGCGCAGGTTGGGATCGTTTCGATGTTCCTCAACCCACTGAGTTGAAACAAGGACTTGTGGATGAGCGTAATCAGCCATGTTGCCCCCTCCTCTGGCCGTTACTGCCGTGTGGTAGGAAACTTTTTCAGGTAATTCATATTGTAGGAACCTCATGTTGTCTTGTCAAAAGTTTTTAAGGGGCTTTCTGTTCGGGTCAGGGGAAGAGAGTTCAGAGAACGGGGCTATTTCGGCCTTCAGAATGGGGGAAGGGAATATCCAGCAGTTCCCGGGCGGCGATCCGCAACTGCTCCTCGTAGTAGTTCATGTCGTAGCCCCAGTCCGGAGTGATCGTGGCGTAGGCGCGGACGCGGCTGTTCACGTCCTCGGAGCCGGCCTCGGTGACCACATAGCCAGATACATGGAGGCGAAGTCGATCTCGGCCACGTTTTCATGAAAC
>DATEAK010000026.1:0-6238 GCA_035288405.1 bacterium
AAGGGCTGCAAGTATTGGAGCACCACTGGATCGACCTGGCGCTGGTTGACATTAATATGCCGGTCATGACTGGCGAGGAAATGCTGGACAGGGTGCGGCAAAATCCCGAGACAGCAGACCTGCGAGTGGTCATCATCTCTACAGAAGGCAGTGACACCCGCATCGACATTCTTCGCCGGAAGGGAGTCGGGTTCGTCCACAAGCCCTTCACTCCCGAGATACTCCGGGAAACGATCCTGAGGATTACAGGAGGTTCCGATGAGCAACAAAGTGGAGAAGGAACTCTGCAAGGCAGCCCTTCTGACTTTTGAAGACCTCGGTTTCATGTTTCCGGAGCCGGAGCTTGAGGAAGAAAATCCCCTCGTCGAGCCGGAAGCCTCGGTGAGCGTGGAATTTTGGGGTCCGTTCAACGGAAGGCTTGTGGTGACGGTTTGTGGTGGCCTTCTTCCGGCGCTGGCCGCCAATATGCTGGGCGAGGAGGCTCCCCCCTCCGAGCTGCAACAGTACGACGCGCTCGGAGAAATCAGCAACGTGATCTGCGGCAACGTGCTGCCGGCTATTGCCGGATCGAAAGCCGTGTTTCATATCGGGGCTCCGCAGAGGCTACAGAATCCCGAAACTCCCGACAGAGGCTCGCCCGAAGCGAAAGTGCATCTGGCCTTGGACCAGGGCCGCGCTGATCTGTTCTTGTTCATCGATAAAGCGGTATCCTGCTTAGAGGAGCAACCGTAGTGATCCGGGTGCTGATTGTAGACGACTCGGCCGTCGTCCGGAAAATCCTGACCGAAGAACTGTCCAAATTCGCAGACATCGAAGTCGTCGGCAGCGCGGATCCCCAAACAGCAGGAAGCGCGCGAATCCCCCGTTGCCTGCCTGCCTTCTCAACTTCAGACCACTCACAAGGTGCTTGCCATCGGGGCTTCAACCGGTGGCCCTCCTGCCATTGAGGCCGTGCTTCAGGGCCTGCCGGCGAACGCTCCGGGCACGGTAATCGTTCAGCACATGCCGGAATATTTCACCGGCCCCTTCGCCCAAAGGCTCAACCAGGTGTGCGCCATGGAGGTACGTGAGGCTTGCGACAACGACTTCGTGGTGCCCGGCCTCGCCTTGATGGCTCCGGGTGGCCATCACATGATCCTCCGGCAAAGCGGCGCACGCTATATGGTACAGATCAAGGACGGCCCTCCCGTTCACCATCAGCGGCCCAGCGTGGACGTGCTATTCCAGTCCGTGGCCCGCAGTGCCGGATCAAACTCCGTCGGCGTGCTCCTGACCGGGATGGGAGCCGATGGGGCTAAGGGTCTTCTCGAAATGAGGGAAAGCGGAGCCTACACCCTGGCCCAGGACGAGGAGAGCTGCATCGTCTTTGGCATGCCCAAGGAAGCCATAAAGCTTGGAGCCGCCTCTGAAGTCGTTCCCCTTTCCAAGATGTCCGGGGCAATCCTGAACACCTTTCTTCTCCAGCAGGCGACCGTCGGGAGTTAATCCCTGTCCACGCGGAGAGAAAAGCCTCACGAAATCCCTTCCATCAAGGGATCCTCAAACTGAATTTCTGGTGATCCCTGCCCGCTGAGTGCAGGGAAAGGAGGCTCTCCCGAAAACTTCTCCCTTCCGCCAAGCTACCCATGTCTGTTTACAGCATAGGCGATCGTCAAAAGGACTTGCGGCCTTCTCCTCTTTTTTCCTATACTGGCGCGGTGTGTGCCGGGAAGGAATACACCGGGACCAGTTCCTAGCCTAAACCGAACCATTGCGTTAAAGAGAAACCCAATGAAAGCAGGAAATACGGAAAAGCGGAAATTGATGGTCAAGGTCGCTTTGGGTCAGCAACCGGCGGATCTGGTTGTACGCGGAGGAACGCTGATCAATGTTTACACAGGCGAACTCCAGGAAGAGACCACCGTGGCCATTGCCGGGGATACAATTGCCGCGGCCGGGCGGGGAATCCCGGTGTGCATCGGCCCCCAGACCCGCGTCCTGGAGGCGAAAGGAACATTCCTGTCCCCCGGGTTTCTCGATGTCCACACCCACATCGCCAACATCTATCGGGTGGCGGAATATGTCCGCTGGGCTGCTCCCCGGGGGAACACCTGCCTAATCACAGAGACTCTGGAGCTGGCCAATGCCGCGGGCCGGCTGGGCGTCGAGGCCTTTCTAGAAGAGATCCGCGACCAGCCCATTTCGATTTTCGCCCTGGCGCCGGCCAAAGTTCCCACCTACCCTGAATTCGAACGGGGGGCACCATTTTCTCTCGAAGATCACCGGCGCCTTCTGGCTCATGAACGGGTCCTGGGAGTCGGAGAAACAAACTGGCCCCTGGTTGTCGGCCTAGATGAAACTTCGTTCCACATCCTGGAGTTGGGCAGTGCGGCCGGGAAGTTCTTACAAGGCCATGGGGCTGGTGCCCGCGTGGAAAAGCTACAAGCTTACGCCGCCGCGGGAATCTCTTCCTGCCATGAACCCATCGCCCTTCCCGAGATTCTGGAGCGCCTACGGCTGGGAATCTATACTATGGTCCGGGAAGGAGGCGTTCGCAGGGATCTGGAAGCCCTCAAGGGAATCGAAGCTCTGGGAATCGATCTGCGCCGCTTGGTCCTTGTCAGCGACGGTATCTCCCCGGAAAGTCTCATCGAGGGAACAGACATCGCCGGCTGTGTTCAGAAAGCCATCGCCCTGGGAATCCCCCCCATCCAGGCAATCCAGTCGGCAACTCTTAATGCCGCCGAGAGCATGGGACTCTCGAATCGTGGAGGCATCGCTCCCGGGAAACTCGCCGACCTGTTGATCTTGGAGGATCTAAAAACTCTGCGTTGCGAGACTGTTGTTTCCATGGGAAGGATCATTGCCCGGGACGGAAAACTTCTTGAGCCTGCTCCCATGAACCCGTATCCTTCCTGGATCTACAAGACCCTGAATCTTCCCGAAGTCCGACCCGCCGATTTTCGAATTTCCTTTGTGGGCCCCCGAGCCACTGTGCGGGCCGTCCACATTGTAGGTGACATGCTCACCAAGGAAGCTCTCGTTGAAGTCCCGGGGAAACAAGGGGAACTCCTATCTCATCCCGAAGAGGACCTCCTCAAAGTTGCCGTCATCAATCGTTATGACCATCCGGGGGAGAAGTTTGTCGGGTTCGTCAAAGGATACGGCATCCGGCGCGGAGCCGCCGCCATCAGCTTTTCCTGGGTCACCAACAACGTGCTCGTAGTGGGGGCCAATGCCGAGGATATGGCCTTCGCCGTTAACCGCCTTCGCGAGCTTCAAGGAGGAGTTGTGTACTGCTCGAGCGGCAAAGTCGTAAGGGAGATTCCCTTCCCCCTGGCCGGAATTATCTCCGAGGAGCCCATGGAAGTGTTGGCCCGAAAAATTCTCGATCTGGAAGATGCCCAACGGCGGGAAGGGTGCACGCTGCGCTCCCCCTTCCTCACTCTCCAGACCTTGCCCTTCACCGGGGTTCCTTTCCTGCGTCCCACCGACCTGGGTTTGGTGGATGTTCGCGCCCGCAAGTTCGTCGACCTTATTTGCCAATGACCTCTTCCATTTCTGTTGAGTGGATCCTGATCCTGGTTTTCCTTATGGGCGTCGTGGTAAGCCTATTTGCCACTCTGGTCGGTGGGGGAAGCCTGGTGACGATTCCGGTCCTCATCCTTCTGGGTCTCCCTTCCCAGGTCGCGATTGCCACGAATCGCTTCGGCAATATCGGACTTCTCTTGGCGGGGCTGTACAAATTCGGAGAAAAAAAGCTCGTCAACTTCAAGCTCGGTTCGATTCTCTCCGTCTTCTCCGTTCTGGGTTCAATCGTCGGAGCAAATCTAGTTCTGAAAGCCTCTGACCTGGCACTGCGCCAAACGATCGCCATAATGACTTTCCTCGTGCTGGGTATCTTCATCTTGAAACCGCAGATCGGCTTACGCCACCGGGATTTAGAACTGCACTGGGGGCACTGGGTCCTGGGCATCCTGTTGAGCTTTGGCCTGGGAATCTATGGCGGCTTTTTCGGCGCCGCTGTGGGGACCTTTTTTACCTATTTGCAAGTCTTAATTTTCGGAGAGTCATTTCTAGAGAGTGCCGGGACCCGCAAGATCCCCTCCACGGCTTTGTCGCTGGCGGCGACCTTTATTTATATGTGGCACCAGAAGGTACTCTACACTGTAGGATTTTCTTTATTTGCGGGAATGGCTCTGGGTTCGTATATCGGCGCCCACTATTCGACGGTTCTCGGGAACCTCTGGCTTCGGCGTCTGTTTATCCTCGTCGTCGTGATTCTCGCGGCCCGGCTGCTGATTTTTTAACTCCTCTGCGCTGCAATTCGAAAAATCGGGACGGAGAGAATCCCGCCTCTTGGCGGAAGAAAATTCCGACGGTCCTTCCTCTGCTACCTCGCCCTGGATCGTAGAGAGAACTCCTGCGGGCAGTCCCCCCAACGCATGGCCGATCGGCAATGACAGCTTCCATCCTCCCATTTGCGACCCCAAACCGGGGGCAATCGTTTCTTCCGGGACTCTTCGCGGGGCACTAGTTTTTCCTGCCCTGTGGTATAGTAGCAGTGTAGCCCACCGAAAAAGGGGAGAAATAACTCCATGACCCTTGGGGATATTATGAGCAACCCGGTCATCTTAATTACCTTGGACAATACCCTCGGAGAGGCCGCCGATCTCATGCAGCGCTCTTCAATTCGCCACTTGCTGGTGATCGACTCCGAAACGCGAGCCCTGAAGGGAATTATCACAGACCGGGACTTAAGAAAGCACCTAAGCCCGATGCTCGGAACGGAAGCTGAGACCGAGGAGGACCGAAAGACCCTGCAAACTCGGGTCCACAAAGTGATGGTACGCCGTCTGGTTACAGCCACACCGGAAACCTCCATCCGAGAAGGAGCGAGACTCCTCATCACAAAGAAGATCGGCTGTCTGCCGATCGTTGATAACAACCGTAGGCTCTTTGGGATCCTTACGGAATCGGATTTTGTCAGACTCCTGGCGGAAAAGGTGGCGGTCATTCCTTACAAAGGTTTATAGATTTACGAGAAGTGGCTGGGGGATCTCCATGCGAAATTACGATGAGGTTGAACATCTGGTCAAACGTCTGCTCACGAAGTTCTCCGTCCCGGCCCAAGTCACTGCGGGCTGGTCTTGCAACGACGGGGCCTACATTGTTTACATGATGAGCGAGAATCGGGAAGCTTCCGTGAGTCTTCCCCCGGATCTTGTCGAAGACGCCTTTACAGAGGGCAAGCGACTCTCGGAAATCGAGAGATTGATCCAGCGAGGAGCTGCCCGGCTTCAAAAAGAAGATCACTACTTGAAGACCGGCGTGAAGCTCATGGGCCGGTGGTCCGGCTAGCTTTTTCCATTTTTTGCCGGCGTAGAGCAGACACCGGTCCCACGCGAATCGGTGCGAAGTCTTATGCTCCGAAGGACTAACTTACCTCCAGCAAATATTCCCGGACCTGATCGCGGTCTTCCGGACAGGTTTTAACCCGCACCGTGGGGGATGACTCTTTTCCCTTGGCGTCCTTCACGATGGTCTTTTCCGTAATCACCGTCCGCTCGCAATCCTTTGCCGCCAGGTCCAAATACTTTTGCAGATGCTCCCGAGCCAGCTCTTTATCCTTGCTCTTGAGGTAGAGAATTCCCAGTTCACGATGGGGAAGCGCATACTCCGGATCATATTGCAGGGCCAGGAGGTATTCACGGATCGCCTCCCGGGTACCCGAGGCATCCTTGGCCGAGCGCCGGTACACCTCGCCCATGTAATAGTGAGCCTTGGGATCATTGAGCTGAAGTTTGAGCACCTTTTCGATCTGGGCTCTTGCCAGCTCATAGCGGCCCGCCTGGATGTCCAGGAACGCATTCTCGCGCACGAGGACCCTTGTGCGCCGCTGAAAGTCTTCCGTGTTTACCACCGGGCCGGGTTGCTCAGCGTCTTGCTGGTACTCGGTAGCTAAAAGCTTTTTAAATTTTTCGATCCGCGCCTGATTTGTGGGGTGATTTCCCCAGAAGAAGTTCTCAATCTTGCTCTGGTCTCCAGAGTCCTTTAAGAGCAGTTGGAAAATCTTAGGGGCCTCCTTCGGGTCATAGCCCGCCCGCACCATGTCCTCCAAACCTGAATCATCGGCCTGGTCTTCCAGCGTCCGGCCGTATCCATTTACTGCCGCCAGAAGCCCAAGTTGCAATCCCAGCCCAAGCATGACTTGTGCCGTCTGGTTCAGGATTTGAGCGGTAATCAGGTTGCCTTCTTT
>DATEAK010000027.1:0-2039 GCA_035288405.1 bacterium
GGCCCCGGAGCCGGAGCGCGAACCAGCCGCTCGACCGCCACGGCGGGGTCGTACGTGCCGTCGGGCTTCTGGACCAGGACGGGCACGTCGACGGCCTCCAGCATGGGCAGATCGTTGGCGCTGTCTCCAATCCCGACCGTCGTCACGGAACCCAGCTCCTGATCGTAAAGGGAGACCACTCTCTTTACCGCCCTGCCCTTATCGGCGCCGCCGTGCAGATGCCAGAACCGACCGCCTCGGCTCACCCGCAGCCCCAGCTTCCGGGCCCAGGCCGCGAGGAGATCTTGCTCCTCGTTGCCGTGCACGATCAATGGCTCGTCAAATTCCCTTTCCTTGGCGCGCCGGGCTCTTTCCAGGCTAAGACCGGTCAGTTCCGCAACCTGACGGGCTTCCAGATCCGCAAACCCTCGCAGGCCCAACCCGGTCTGTTTGCGGATCTCCGCCACGGCCGAGAGGAGGACGTCGTAAGGCTTGCCCAACGGAATCTGCCAGTACTCCCCGATCCGGACGCCTCCCGGAACCGCCCGATTCCAGTCCCGAACGGGAACGTACACCGCACCTCCATTCTCCACAATGAAAGGATCGCAGTTCCGGAATGCGGCGCGGAATTCCTCGACCTCGGAGCGGGTCTTGCTCGTGCACAGGACCAGGGGGATCCTCCTGCGAACCAGCAGGCCCAGGGCCTCCGCGGCCTCATGCCAGGAGTAGGTCTCGAATTCCAGGAGAGTGCCGTCCAGATCGCTGAAGATGACGAGCGGCTTCTCAATGCCCATGGCTGACTCCGGAAAAAGTCCCGTGCTGGCCATCGGGACGGGTCGACGTTCAATCTTCCTCGCTATCCACGGCCGCTTTCAGCATGTGGAGGAATTTGGGGATCGCCGAGGTCACGCGGCTCCAGTTGGGAATCAAGGGGGTGCCGAGGGGGTTGGAGAGAAACTCGGCTCCCGCCAGCCGGATTCCATGGGCGAATGTTTCCACGGCCACCCCCTCCGCGTGCCGGTCGAAGAAAAGGCCGTTGATGCGGGCATCGTCCTCATACCGGCTGATCGTGTCCTGGGCTTTCCTCAAATAGGAGACCTCCAGAGTTCGGAATTGGGATTCTCCCAGGGTCACTCCCTCCGAAGCCAGGGTGCGGAAAATCGACTTGCCGATGTCGATGGACATCTTGAGGAGACCCTTGGTGGGGTCGTCGGGGGACAGGGTTTGGTGCTTGTGCTCGTAGTTCTCGCTGATATCGACCTGACAGATCCGCCTGGAGGTGCAGTTCCGGTACACTTCCGCCAGGACTCCCACCTCGAGACCCCAATCCGCGGGAATGCGATTGATGCGGGCCATGTCGGTGACCAGGGAGAATTCCCCCGCCAGGGGGTAGCGAAAACTGTCCAGATATTCCAGGAACGGATTGAATTGGGTGATCTGCTTGAGCGCCCGGACCAGAGGCGTCACAAACAGCCGGGTCACCCGCCCATGGAGACGGTCCGTCACCCGGCTGTAATACCCCTTGCAGAATTCGTATCCCAGGTTCACGTTGGCCACGGGATAGCAGAGTCTGGCCAGCAAGGCACGATCATAGCTCAGGATATCGCAGTCGTGCAGAGCGATGACCCGGCTCTTCCTCTTGGCCAAAACGTATCCAAACGCGATCCAAACCGCCCTCCCTTTACCACTTTCGCCTGCTCCCAGATCATTATGTTCCAGAAGTTGAAAAAGATCCCGAAGCATGGGGCCATCGTTCCAGATGATCCGTGTTTCTTGTGGCAGCACAGAAAAGAATTCGCAAGCTCTGGAAAACTCCGCTGAGGAAGCATTTCCGAGAGAAACGACGATTTCCGACAGGTAGGAGATTTCCTTAATCACATTCAAAATTCGGGGTAATGCATCTCCTTCCAGTTCGGAGTAGAGGCAAGGCAAGACCAAGGCGATGGGATTTTCTTGCCCAAAAACGCAAAGCTCTGCCTCAAGTTTTTTGAGATCGAGGGAACCGAGCCGGTGCAGGGTCGTAATATCACCGCTTTGGAAGAAGTCGTTCATGGCCTATT
>DATEAK010000028.1:0-11869 GCA_035288405.1 bacterium
AAGAATATCCGCATAGGTATTCACCAGGTCCACCTCTTCGGGGTTCATCACCTCGGTGATGATCGGCAAGCCCGTCTCTTCCCGCGCTTCCGCCAACAGCCGCAGTCCTTCTTCGGCCATCCCCTGGAACGCATAGGGAGAGGTGCGGGGCTTGAAGGCCCCTCCTCGCAAAATGTGGGCCCCATGGGCCTTCACGATTCGGGCTGTTTCCAGAAGCTGCTCGCGGCTCTCCACCGAGCAGGGTCCCGCGATCACGACCACTTCGGGTCCCCCGATTTTCACGCCTCCCACGGAAATCACGGTGTCTTCCGACTTGAACTGGCGGCTCCCCAGCTTGTAGGGCTTCAGAATGGGAACCACGCTCTCTACACCGGGCATGGAAATGAGAGCTTGCAGCTGGGCCTTGCCCCGCTCATCCCCCACGGCACCGATGACCGTCTTTTCGACTCCCCAGATTACATGTGTGTTATATCCCATGGCCTGCACCCGGCCGATGACTTCATCAACCTGCGCACTTGTCGACTTGCCTTTCATAACGATGATCATCCCCGCCTCCTTCGTTAGCCGCTAAATGAAAAACGGGCCATTCCGTTTTCTACCCGGCGGCCCGTTTTATCCATAAAAAAAGCCGCGGGTCTCGTCGTCTACCCGCGGCTTGTATTGAGTTTTTCTAACTAACTGTCTCTGACCTCCCCACTCAACACAGCGCCCGGGCAGACGGGGGTAAAGTAAAAGTAATAAAAATACCGCCAAGGCCCTTTCTGCCCGACTTTCTCTGCAACGCTGCGCGCCATGGGAGCCCTCAACTAACCCTGATCCTGTGGACGGATGAGAAACGTTGGAGTATATATACTCGACCCCTTCCGGGGGTGTCAAGGCTTTTTTGTGATGGAAAGGGGAGGAGAACCATGCCCGCTGAAAGGGTGAAGACGTTCACCGAATCGGTGATCCGGGGAATGACCCGGGAGTGTCTCAAATACGGGGGAATCAATTTGGCCCAAGGTTTCCCCGACTTCGATCCACCCGGGGAGATTAAAGAGGCCGCCGTCCGAGCCATACGGGACGGCTACAACCAGTATGCCATTACCTGGGGGTCTCCCAATCTGCGCCAGGCCATTGCCGAAAAGGTCTCCAGTTACAACGGCATCCCGGCGGATCCGGAGCAAAACGTGGTGGTCACCTGCGGAGCGACCGAAGCCATGATCGCCTCTTTACTGGCCACCGTAAATCCGGGAGAAGAGGTGATCGTTTTCGAACCTTTTTATGAAAACTACGGCCCCGATGCCATTCTGGCCGGAGCAAATCCCCGCTATGTTTCCTTGCGGGGGCCCCAACTTACGTTCGACCCGGAGGAACTCGAACAAGCTTTCACGCCGCGCACCCGTGCCCTCATCCTCAACACTCCACACAACCCGACGGGAAAAGTCTTCAGCCGCGAGGAATTAGAAATCATCGGCCGCCTCTGCTGCAAGCACAATGTCATTGCCGTTACCGATGAGATCTACGAGCATATTCTCTACGACGAAGCCCGCCACGTGAGCCTGGCCACACTGGAGGGAATGGCGGAAAGGACGATCACCATCAGCGGCCTCTCCAAAACATATAGCGTGACCGGTTGGAGGCTGGGGTATACGATCGCCTGCGCGGAAATTACCGACGGCATTCGCAAGGTCCATGATTTTCTCACAGTGGGGGCTCCGGCCCCGCTCCAGGAAGCCGCAGCCGTCGCCCTGCGCCTTCCGCACAGCTACTATCAAGGGTTACAGCGGGATTATACCCGCAGGCGGGATCTTCTGTACGGAGCCTTGTGCGAGGCGGGATTTCAATGTACGCTCCCCCAGGGCGCCTACTATATCCTCACAAATTTTGAGGCCTTCGATTCCGGGGACGATACGGAGTTTGCCATGGGACTCGTGCGCAATGTGGGGGTCGCCGGGGTCCCCGGCAGCAGCTTCTACCACCATGCGGAACTGGGAAAGGGGCAGATCCGGTTTACGTTTTGCAAGAGAGAAGAAACGCTGCGAGCTGCCGCCGAGCGGCTGCACTCCTTACCCCGCTTGTGAGTAAACGATTTCTCCAGACTGCACAGTCATCACAAAGATTCGCACCGGCATAAACCTGTGTGCTTAGCGCTTACCGATGGTATCCAACAATTCCTGGGCTTCCGAAAATTCAGGTAAGAGTTCCAGAGCCTGCCGGAGGGAAGAAGCAGCTTCGACTCTTTCTCCGGCCTCCCAATAAGCCCTGGCCAGATTATAGTAAAGAACCTCGTCCCCCGGATCAAGAGCCAGGGCTTTGCGGTATTGTTCAACGGCCTGAGCGAATTTGGCTTGCTTGCGCAGGGCGATCCCGAGCCGGTTGAGAACGTAGACGCGCTCCTGGGGATCGTCGGACAGAGCTCTCAGGAAAGCGTCTTCCGCATCGGAAAATTTCTCACCCTTCAGGTAGGCATCTCCAATTAGGGTCTTGATCCCGGCGTTGGTGGGATCAATGGCCATGGCCCGATCAAAGTTCTCCTGGGCTTCTTCCAGCCGGTCCTGAGAGAGGAGGAGTTCCCCCAGGAGAGCCAGTGATTTGGAGCTATCGGGTTGGATTTGCAGTGACTTCTTCATGATGATGGTCGCTTTGCCGAAATCCCCTTTTTCCCGGTAAAGGTCCGCCAAGTCCTCATAGGCTTTCAGGAGCTGGTTGTCCATGGCGATGGCCTGAGTGAAATGGGTGATGGCCATCTCCACATCTCCTTTCCCATGGAAGAGATCGCCGAGCTGAAAGTGGGTTTCCGCTTCCGGGAACACGCTCAGAGCCGCTTCATACGCTTTAATGGCAGCGTCGATGTCTCCTTCTCCGCGTAGGTCCTCGGCCCGGGCGCAGATTTCCTGGGCCTCCACTTGTTTGGGGCTCATGCGGGCCCGGATGGACTCCTCGATCTTCTTCTGGAGGGTTTCCAAGCTGAAAGGCTTGACTACATAGCCATTGGCCCCTCCCTGCACGCAGCGGATGATATCATCCCGGTTGTGGGAAGAGCTGACCATGAGGATGGGCACATCCTTTAGTTTCGTGCTCCTGCGCACCCCTTTGAGGAGCTGAAAGCCGTTCATTCGGGCCATATTGATATCACACAGAATCAGATGGACCGGTTCGATCAGAAGGATTTTCCAGGCCGAGTCCCCTCCATCGGCATCCAGAATATTGGAAAATCCCATCTTGGTCAGCATTTGCCGGATCAAGGCTCTGGTCTTGTACATGTCGTCTACGATCAGAACCGTCATCTCGCTGAAGTTCTTGGGGTCCTCCCGGCTCATCCTCTCCTCTCAAACATCCAAAGAGGTGCGGCGCCCGTTTTCCACCGGCAAGGTGAAGCTGAACGTGCTGCCCACCCCTTTCTCGCTGGTCACCCAGATCCTGCCCCCGTGTGCTTCCACGAACTCTTTACAAATAGCCAGGCCAAGGCCGGCGCCAAATTCCGAGCGCGCCTCTTCCCCACGCTCAAACTTATTGAAAATTCTCTGCTGATCCTCGGGGGAAATCCCGTGTCCGGAGTCAATGACGGACACCATGACGTTTTCCCGGCGCTCCGGACCGCCTCCGTTGCGCACGAGTTCCACCTGAATCACGACGGCTCCTTTTTCATAGGAATACTTGATGGCATTGTCGAGAAGGTTGTAGACAACTCTTTGGATCTGTTCCCGATCCACGGACACAGGGGAAATGCTGCCCAGGAAACGGGGTTTCACCGCAATTCCCTTCTGGGAACCCTTCGCCTCCAGACGCTTGGCGCAGCTCACGACGAGATCCGCCAGGTTCACCGGTTCAAGTTTCCTGGAGACCTTTCCTTCTTCCATTCGGCTGATGTCGAGCATTTCCCGAATCATGTGAAGCATGGCCTGACCGTTTTCCAGGCAGGTCTCCAGTGTCTCGTTCCTGTCACCCACAGGTCTTTCCGGCTCACTCTGCAGGAGTTCCAGAGACATGATGATCTGCCCCAGCGGACCCTTCAGATCATGCACGATCATGTTGGTCAGATCCCGGCGCTTCTCCTCGGAACGTCGCAGCTTCTCGTTCGCCAGGGCCAGTTCAGAGCGCTCGCGGCTCAACGCCTCCTGCGCCTGGGCGTGGGCAATCGCCAGAGATACCTCATGGGCAATGGCTACCATGGTCTCCTTATCGGACTCGCTAAACTTCTGGCAATTGGCCTTGTTGTTCACGTTGAAAACCCCGATTACTTTCCCTTCCACTTTTAGAGGCACCGAGAGCAGTGAGGTGGTGGTATACCGTTTGCTCCCCTCCTGGGGACGAAAGCGAGGATCCTGCTCGATGTCGTTAATCAAGAGAGGCTCTCCGCACAACGCCACCCACCCCGAGACTTTGCCGGGGCCCACCTTGACGCGGGAGGATTTCACCACTTCCGGGGGCAGCCCCTGGGCCGCCTTGATGAGCAGGTCTCCCTGCTCGTCGATGAGCATGATGGAGCCCGTTTGAGCCTGCATGAGGTCCGTGGAAAGATGGCAAAACCTGTCCAGCTTTTCCTGGAGTGGCAGCGGGGAGCTGGTCACTTTCGCCATCTGGTAAAACGCTTCCAGGCGGGCTCGGGTGACCTGGAGCTGGCTGGTACGGTCCTGGACCAGCCTCTCCATCTGCTGTTTGAGGCGCAATGTTTCAAAAGCCCGAGCCACGGAGATTTGGATTAATTTCGGGGTGAAGGGTTTCAGTATATAATCAAACGCGCCGGACTCCCTGGCCTGGATCGTCGTGTCAATGGTGGATTTTCCGGTAATGATGATCACCGGAGAGGGCAGCTGCTTCTCATTTACGTATCGGAGGACTTCGAAGCCGTCGCGATCCGGCATCGCCAAATCGGTCAGTACCAGATCGAAGGACTGGACGCTCAGCTGGGCAATGCCGGCTTCCCCGTTGCTGGCCTTGGCGACTTCGTAGCCTTCCTGCTCCAGGAAGGCGGCCAGAACATCAAGTAGACCTTCGTCATTCTCAATAACGAGGATTTTTCCACGCTCCGACAGGAAACTCCCCTCGGTTACCGGAAGTGCCATGGTTCCAGCCCTCATTCAATACCATCATTACACTGTGTAGAGATGTACCTTTTCGCCTCTCCTGACCCCCAGCTTCTCTGCAGCGTTTGAGCCTTTCCAGAAAATTTCCATCCAGCCGCTGCTGTTAAAGAGGGCAAAAGGTTCTTCCTCCGAACCCTCGCCATAATATCGAACAATTTTGCCAATCCCTTGAGCCAAAATGGAAATCCGGATCGAGCGGTTTCCCCAACCCGCCCGCAAGCGCTCGTAGAGCTCCACAGGAATGTTGGAAATGAGGTTCCCAAAGTGATCCACGTGGATGATCTCCCCCTGGATCTTCGAAGTCCCTATGACCTTAGGTTCAGGTATCTTCAGCGTGACCGGATCGTGGATCGTTCGGCCCATCTCCGAGATCGGAGTCCCCGTTGAAAGCCACGCCGCCGCGGGAGCAAAAATATCTCTCCCATGAAACGTGGCTCCGGCGGGCTCGAGAAAATATTTTCCCGCTGTAAGCTCATAGGCCGCTTGAAAAGAGGAATCACTGAAAATAAACGAAAACAATCCGTTATCAGGACCCACGAAGAGATAATCCCGGGTAACAACCAGCAAGGGACGACGCAATCCGCCGACTCCCGGGTCAACGACCGCCAGATGAATCGTCCCGGGTGGGAAGTAGCTATAGGCGGACTGGAGAGAAAAAGAGCCTTCCAGGATATCCTGGGGAGGAATCTGATGAGAAATATCAACAAAGACTAGTGCCGGGTTAATGCACAGCATGACCCCTTTCATAGTGCCGACGAAGGAGTCCGCAAGACCAAAATCTGAAGTGAGAGTCATGATGCCGGATACTTTGAAATCCACCGTCTTTTTCCTCCTCTAGAAATCGAAAATCCCCTGGCCCATCTCCCACACATGGTATCCTGCCGGTACGGGGAGGAGTGAATGAATTCCACACGCAGCCTGATGGAACTTCTCGACCACCACAAGCAAATGGACGAGATGTTTCTGGGCCACCAAGAAGCGCTCATGGCTCTGGAATGGGAGCGCGCCGAGGTTCTCTTGGAACGGTTTCGAGGAGCGATTGAGGACCACATCCTTTTTGAGGAAGCGCACCTTCTCCCCCTTTACAAAGACCGGGCCAGTGAGCGGCCCGGCGCCACCGTGACCCTCTTTGTAGGAGAGCATAAAAAAATCAAACAGTTTCTGACTCGGTTCACCAGGCATGTCCGTTCCGTCCGGGATGCGGAAAACCCCCGCCGCGCCCTCCTTTCCCTTTTCGATCAGCACACGATGTTCAAACACCTGATGGAGCATCATGATCTGAGGGAACGGAACGTGCTGTACCCCTGTTTGGATGAAGTAACCACCCTCCCGGAAAGGGATGCCCTTTTCCAGGAACTATCCCGGCTTACAGATTCCCCCGAGGTCCAGGCGACCCCGCCCATCACCACAAACAACCAGGAAAACCGCTGATCTCCGCACCCGATTTTTCTTTCCATCCAGAATCTGCGGTGCCCCACTTGGAGAGCACGAAACCGGGATGAAACAGCACACCAGGTCCACTGCCCTGCTTAGCGACAACTTCCATTACTGTAGTTATTAATCTTTCTAGGTAGTATTTTGTAATTCTTAGTTGTGTTTTTGCCATCGTTTGCTAAGATCTCCCCGGGAGAGCCCATGAACCAGGAATACTTGACCACCCGGGAAGTCAGCAAATATCTAAAAATCAATGAAAAGCTGGTCTATCGCCTGATCCAGGACGGAGGAATCCCCTGCACCCGGGTAACCGGCAAGTGGCTTTTTCCGAAAACATTGATCGATGACTGGATGCTCGTAAGCGTCCAGGAGCACAGGCGCCGGCAGGGACCTGGAGGTACATCGCAAGACCGCATCCTCTTTGTGGGCAGCGATGATTTACTCCTTCCCCATCTGGCCCGGGACCTGTATTCCACGACCCCTCGAGTTCTTTTTCTTTGGGCTCCCCTGGGGAGTCTTGCCGGCCTCAAGTCCTTGCGGGAAGGACGGGGAGAAATCGCGGGAATTCACCTCTTGGACCCAAAGACCGGGGAATATAACCTTTCGTTCCTTACCTCGCAGTTTCCGGACATGAACCTGGTGCTGGTCCGTATGGCCCGACGCCAGCAGGGGCTGATGGTGCAGCCGGGGAACCCCCTGGGAGTGAGATCCGTGGCGGACCTGGCAGGATACTCCCTGCGGATCATCAACCGCCAGCCGGGTTCCGGAACACGGACGTTGTTGGATCACCTGCTTGCGGAAACGGCCATTGAGTCCCGCAGGCTTCCCGGTTATGAGCGCGAAGTAAACACGCACGGGGAGGTAGCCCAGTCTGTCCTCCATGGGGAAGCGGATACGGGCCTCGGGACCTATAGCGCCGCCCGAGCTTCAGGATTGGAATTCATCCCTCTGGCCACGGAACGGTACGACCTGGTTATCCGCAAGGAAGTCCTCGGAGAAGACCGCTTCCAGAAGCTGCTGGACACCTTGCGATCCTCCCAGCTCGCCGGCGAAGCACTGCGTTTGGGAGGATACGACGTCCGGGAGGCTGGGGAATTAATCTATCTCTGATTCACTCGTAGGAGACGCGATGAGACGACTCGATCGAAAGTTTCTGGCCATAGGTCTGGGATTCCTGCTGGCAGGCGTCTTCATGGGAGACCGAGGATTCTCGGCGGAGGGGCAAAAGGCCACCTCGAACTCTCTTCTCCTATCCACAACCACGAGCACGCAAGACACCGGCTTGCTCGACGTCCTGATCCCACTCTTTGAAAAGAAGACCGGCTCCAAAATAAAGACGATCGCCGTCGGCAGCGGCCAGGCGCTGGCCATGGGCGCCCGCGGAGATGTGGATGTGGTTCTTGCCCATGCTCCGGATCTGGAAAAGGAGCATGAGTCCCAAGGACTCTTCGTCGATCGCCAGCTCGTCATGCACAACGACTTCGTTCTTCTGTGTCCTGCCGCGGACCCGGCGCAGATCCGGGGTCTCAAGCGCACTACGGAAGCTCTCGCCCGTATCGCGTCGAGGCAAACCCGCTTCGTCACCCGGGGGGATAAATCCGGGACCGACCTCCTGGAAAAGAGTCTCTGGAAACAGGCGGGCATCGCGCCCAAGGGCACGTGGTACATGGAATCCGGGCAAGGAATGGGGGCCAGCCTTCTCCTGGCCTCCGAAAAACAAACCTGTATCGTAAGCGACCGCGGCACCTACCTGGCTTTCAAGAGCCGCCTGAGTCTGGACATCGTTCTTCAGGGAGACCGCGTGCTTCTAAACATCTACCATGTGATGCAGCCCAATCCGGAGAAGTTTCCCAAAGTGAACGCAGCCGGAGGCAAAGCGTTCGTTGACTTCATGATTTCCCGCGAAGCTCAGGAGATCATCAGGCAATTCGGCAAGGAGAAGTTCGGGTCGCCACTGTTCGTCCCGGACGCCGGCAAACGCGACGAAGATTTAGGGTAGAAGCCATCGACCTTCTCTGGAACGGCATACAGCAGGGTATCTCGCTCCTCCTGGGTGGAGACCCGGAGGTACTGGGAATCACTCTGCTTTCCCTGGAAATCTCGGGGAGCGCCACAATGGCGAGCCTTCTGCTCGGCATTCCCGTGGGAATGTTTTTGGCTCTGAACCGCTTCCCCGGCCGCAAGCTCGCGGTGACACTGGTGAACACGGGAATGGGACTCCCCCCTGTTGTAGTGGGACTTTTCATCAGCATTTTCCTGTGGCGTAGCGGCCCCCTGGGCTCCTTGGATCTTCTCTATACCCCGGCGGCGATCTTCATCGCGCAGGTAGTCATCGCCGCTCCGATCGTCACGGGCCTCACGCTGGCTGCAATCCAGCAGATCAACCCGCGCTTCCAACTTCAGTTGACCGCCCTGGGAGCTTCCCACTTTCAGGTTCTCGTCGAGCTATGCCGGGAAACAAGCCTGCCCCTGCTGGCGGGGGTCATGGCCGGCTTCGGCGGCGTCATCTCCGAAGTCGGAGCCTCCATGATGGTCGGGGGCAATCTAAAGGACTCCACCCGTGTGCTCACCACCGCCACCGTCCTGGAGACGAGTAAGGGAAATTTCGTGGTGGCCATCGCGCTCAGCGTCATCCTCCTCTTTCTCGCCTTCGCCGTGAACCTAGCGCTCACGCTGATCCAGCAGAAGAGACAGAGAAGTGCCTGGCCCCCTCGTTGAGCTCCGGGACGTGGAGGTTCACTACTCCGGGGCGCGCGTCCTCTCGATCCCCCGGCTGGAACTGCAGGAAGGAGAAATCCTGACCGTCCTGGGCCCCAATGGAGCCGGGAAATCGACCCTGATGCGCATCCTGGCGTTGATCGAAGAACCGGAGTATGGCGAAGCATTTTACCGAGGGGCTGCGGTGCCGCGCGGTCCTGCGCGCCTGCCCATACGCCGGCGCTTCACCGTAATTTTTCAGGAGCCGCTGCTGGCCGACACCACCGTACTCGGCAACGTGGAGATGGGGCTGCGCTTTCGCGGCGTCCCGCGCCAGGATCGGCGCCGGCGGGTGCAACCATGGTTAGAGCGATTGGGACTTTCTTCTCTGACTCGAAGGCGCACTTCCACCCTCTCCGGCGGCGAGGCGCAGCGCACCAGCCTCGCCCGCGCCTTCGTGCTGGAGCCCGAAGTGCTTCTCCTCGACGAGCCGTTTTCCTCCCTCGATCCACCGGCCCGCGAGGAGATGCTGCTCACGCTCAAGGAGATCCTGGAGAGCACGGGCACCACGGCAGTCCTGGTGACCCACGACCGGGACGAGGCGTTCCTGCTTGGAGATCGAGTCGTCGCCCTGATCAATGGGAGAGTCGCCCAGGTGGGAGATCCGGAAGACCTGCGCCTGCGGCCTGCCAGCGGTGAGGTGGCCCGCCTGGTGGGATTCGAAAACCTGTGGTCCGCCACCGCCCTCCCCTTGCGCAGCGACGTGAGCCGGGCAGAGGTGGGAGGCCGGCAGATTCTTCTCCCCTCGATCCGGCAACCGGGGAAAGATCTGCTGCTGGGTGTGCGGGCCGAGGAGATCACTCTCCTGCGAACGGATGCCCCCGAGGCAGAAAGGAACGAGAACGAAAACCGGTTCCAGGGAAATGTCACCCGGGTCATCCCGAAAGGGCCGCTCCTGTGGATCGAGGTCGATTGCGGATTCCCTCTGGTAGGGTTTCTGTCACGAGAGGAGCTGCGCAAGGCCCCCATTCCTGGGGAAAGGATCATCGCCCGTTTCCCCGTCTCCTGCGTACGCTGTCTGCCTCCTCCCTGGCCCGAGAATTCTCGCCGAGACCGCCTCAACGGCAAACAGGAATAGTGGAAAAACGTTGATCGTCCGAACACGGACCCATAGAATGAGTGCCGTTGAAATTATCTTCCATGGAGGAAACGGCATTGAAACTCGACGCTCTGGTATTCACCGGTGACCTGAAACAATTCCCGCAGACGGCGCGCTTCCTCGAAGATCTTGGATACGACGCCCTGTGGACGCTGGAAACCCAGCACAATCCATTCTTCCCTCTGCTGTTATCCGCAGAGCACACCCAGAAGATCAAGGTGGGAACCTCCATCGCGGTGGCCTTCCCCCGCAGCCCGATGGTGCTGGCCCACATCGCCTGGGACCTGCAGGAATTCTGCAACGGCCGGCTCATTCTTGGCCTGGGAACCCAGGTGCGCGGGCACATCGAGCGGCGTTTCAGTGTTCCGTGGAACTCGCCCGGGCCCAGACTGCGGGAGATGATCCTGGCCTTGCGAGCCATCTGGGACTGCTGGCAGAACGGCACTCCGCTGAAGTTTCAGGGGAAGTTCTATTCCTTCACTCTGATGACCCCCTTCTTTAACCCGGGGCCGATCCGTCATCCCAAGATCCCCATTTACGTGGGTGGACTCAATCCGTATATGTGCCGCCTGGTGGGCGAGCTGTGCGACGGCATGCACATCCATCCCCTGCACACGGTGAAATTCATCCGCGAGGCCATCGTACCCAAGATCCGGGAGGAAGCTTCTAAAGCAGGGAGGGACTCCCGGCAGATCTCCCTTTCAACAGCTGCCTTCGTGGCCACAGGAAAAGATCGCGCCGCAGTGGAGAAAGCCAAGGAAAAGATCAGGAGCCAGATCGCGTTCTACTCTTCAACCAAGAACTACCATCCGGTCCTGGAGCTTCACGGCTGGGGGGAGACAGCCCGTGCTCTACAAAAGAAATCCATCGCCGGAGATTGGGACGGGATGCCCCGGGAGATCAGCGACGAGATGCTGGAGGAGTTCGCCCTCATCGGCTCCTATGCGGAGATCGCCGACAAGATCCACAACAAGTACGACGGGGTCATCGACCGACTGTCCTTCTATGACTGCCTGCCCATGCCCGGTGAAGAAAAGGAATGGAAGCCGATCATCAAGGCGATCAACGGTTAGCGGACCTGGGGAAAATTGATAGACATGGGAAAACCCTATCATCCCAAGTCAAGAATGATTCTCTCTTGAGCAAACAGTGGGCATGCAGGTGATCCCAGTCGCGCCAGTCCGGGACGTTCCTTCCACGCTCCCGCGCCAACCGACACGCAGTTGGCCAGAAGTCCTCGAACTTCTTGTCCCCAAGCATGTCTCTATTAAGTTTGCACAGGCCCAGGCGTGTTACCGAACCGGTCTCGGTGATCTGTAATCTCTGTAATTCGTTGATCCTGTCTGCAAGTGGCGGTCGCACCCGAGGGTACCCGTAACCAAACCACCCAGGACCTCGGTGTAAGTCACAAGGCCCAACGCTCTGCTAAGTTCGATACCTCGAGCCAGACAGCATCGTCGATCTCACGACGCATGACCCCAAAAACATACTCGTCAAAAAAATGAAGGAG
>DATEAK010000029.1:0-6576 GCA_035288405.1 bacterium
ATTGGCGGTCCAACTCAGCCTTGCCTTTCAGGTCTACCCTGTGGCAGGGGAACCGCCCATGGAAAGATCAAACCACCTCCCGGTCGTCACCAAAGACCTCCTTGCACGTGTGGAGAGCTGCAGACATTGCATCCCCGCTAAACTCGCTCGACAGGTCCGCAAGAACCAGCCTTTCATCTATCGGTGTCCCATCGGTCTGCACCATTGCGCGATTCCCGTGGCCTCGGAGAAGGAAATGGAAGAGCTCCTCGTGGTTGGGGAAGCCCCTCCCGCAGCTTGCTCTTTAGAGGAAGTTGAGAAGTTCAACACGCTTGGTATGGCCCAGACGACAGTAATGGGGGACAGCCTTGAGGAATCCAAAATCCCGGCAGCGATTCGCCATGTTCTGGACCAGCTCTCCCCGATCCTGGCTCAAGCCTCCCAATTCATGAAAAATGCGGAAGAAGAGAAACTACGACTCACTACGAGCGTTACAACCCTATCCACTTTGCTACAAATGAGCAAGAGGATAGCGGAAATCTCCTCCGAGAGCGAAATTGAAGAGACTCTGCTCCATACTCTAGGAGTTCTCTACAATATTCCCCTGGCCAATCTCCTCAAGCTGAATCCAACCAGCGCCCTCTTCACCACAACGGCCGCTTTCGGCCCTGCAGGTCATCCTCTGCGCCTCTACGCGTGCGGTTCCGACCAAGTCCTTCTCAGTGAGCTCTTGGAATCAGGAAACCACGTTTACTGCGATGAAATGTATCGCCTCCTGAAAGCGGGATATGGCGAGGGAACAACGACGGCCCACCTGTTCCCCATCCCCGAGCGAGGAAAGATCAAGAGAGTTTTACAGATATTCAACTGCCAGTTCCCTCCCGAGGAAGTTGCCGCCATCCAGGCGTTCTGCAAACAGGTGGCCATCTCCCTGGAGCGGCTCGATCTCCTCGAAGAAGTGGCGGGGAAAAACCGAGATCTCACACGTCTGCAGGAGCTAGCCTCTTCCTCCGGAGATACCCTCGAATTGAACGAGCTTCTGCGTCTGGTCCTGGCAGCATGCATGGAAGTCGTGGGAGCCGAGCAGGGCTCCTTGATGCTCTTGGAAGAGGACTCCATGGAGCTCTTGATCAAAGCCGTTAAAGGAATCGACGAGAAAATTATCGAGCGTTTTCGGCTGAAGCCCGGAGAAGGTGTTGGAGGGCAGGTCTTCGTAAATGGAATCCCGGTCCTGGTAACCAATATCGAGACTGACGAGCGCTTCCATCACGTCAACCGGCCGCGTTACCGAACTCCTTCATTCATGAGCATCCCCATCCGGTTTCGAAACCGGTCCCTGGGTGTGATTAACGTAGCCGACAAAAAAGGGGCGGACCACTTCACGATCGAGGACGTGCAGATGCTGTGCTCTTACGCGGCTCAGGCTAGTGTGGCCATCGAGCGCTCCATCTACTACGAAAAGTCCAAGGCTCTCAGACAAATCTCCATCACGGACTCGCTGACGAGCCTCTTGAATCGTCGCTATTTTCAGGAGCGCCTTACAGAAGAAATTGACCGAGCCAAGCGCCACCACCACAAGCTCTCCTTAATCATGCTCGACCTCGACAACTTCAAGGAGTTTAACGACACCCATGGCCACCTAGCTGGAGATCAAGCTCTGCGGGTCACCGCCCAGATCGTACGTAATAATGTCAGGGCCATTGACGTGGTGGCTCGCTTCGGAGGAGAGGAGTTTTCGGTTATTTTGCCGGAGACCGCTAAGGAAGAAGCTACTATTCTCGCTCATCGTATTCGCCGCGAAATTGAAAAGGGGTTCCTCCTCAAAGGGATCACCCGACTCCATAAACCTTTGACGATGAGCCTTGGGTTGGCCACTTTCCCGGAAGACGCGCAAAGTCTCACATCCCTCATCCATAACGCGGATCGGGCTTTGTATACGGCCAAGGCTTTCGGAAAAAACCGGGTCGTCGTCTTTCAGGAGGATCCTCCTACCAACTCTATCTCCTAGCCTTTCCGTTTTTTTGACTCCTTATTTCCTCTCAACCCTCCCGGGGGTCCTTACGATAAGACCGAGGGAGGTTTTATCCGTGAAAATCAAAAACATTCTGCTGGCCAGTGACGATCGCGTTTTAGCTCAAGGGATTAAGGCGGCTCTGGAAAACCAGGAGTGGCTCCAACTTACTCTGATTCCTGGACGCCTCCAGTCATTGGAAAGTCTGCGCGGAGCGAGTTTCGACCTGATTCTTACCGACCAGATTCTCACCCATGGAGACGGACGCCTTTTCCTTAGCGAACTCAAGCAGGCGTTTCCCGACGCTTTCCTTATCTTCATCGTCGGCCAGTCGTCCATCAGCTGGACAATCAAGGCCATGGAGGAAGGGGCCAATGACTATTTAACCAAGCCGGTTAAAGAAAAGGAATTGGTATACCTGGTCACCAAACTCCTGCGGTCCCGCGAACAGATCCAGAACGCCATCGCCATCGACCCGCCTTCGTTTGAGGAACAGGAGGACATGGACCAGCTCGTGGGAAATAGTCCTGAAATATTTGAAATCTTCAAGATCGTAGGAAAGGCAGCTCAGTCGGATGCCACCGTCCTCATCCAGGGGGACAACGGCACGGGAAAGGAGCTGATCGCCAGAACCATCCACCGCAATAGCCACCGCAAGGCGGGATCCATGATCACGGTCAACTGCGCCGCCATCCCGGAAACACTCCTGGAAAGCGAACTCTTCGGACACGAAAGGGGAGCGTTTACCGGGGCCGTCGCGCGCAAGACCGGAAAGTTTGAACTGTGCCACGAAGGTACCATCTTCCTGGATGAAATCGGAGATATGAGCCTTTTAAACCAGAGTAAGGTGCTGCGCTTCCTCCAGGACAGGGAGTTCGAAAGAGTGGGGGGAAATGAGACGATTCAAGTCAATGTGCGGATTATTGCATCCTCCAACGAGAGCCTTGTCCAGAAAATGAAAGAGAAGAGGTTCCGGGCAGACCTCTTCTACCGCCTGCGGGTCGTTTCCATCTATCTTCCCCCATTGAGAGAACGCAAGGAGGATATCCCTCTCTTGATCAATTATTTCTTGCATAAATACAACAGAGTGTTCCAAAAAAACTTCCGGGCTATAGAACCGCAAGCGATGGAACTTCTCAAGAAGCACCCCTGGCCTGGAAACGTGCGGGAGCTCAGACACGTCCTGGAACAAGCCGTACTCATGGGACAAGGGGAGATTCTCGCCGCTCAGGATATTTCCCTGGAACCCGTTCTGCCCCAGGAAACCTCACTCGTTCAATCCTCCCTGGAACACGAACTCACCCTGGAAGAAGTGGAATGGGAATACATCCAAACGATGCTCAAGAAAACCGGGGGGAATAAAGCAAAGGCCGCCCGTCTCCTGGGAATCTCGAAGATGACCCTGTACCGCAAGGAGCGGCGCTACGGAGTCTTGAGCGTCTAACTCATAAGCTTTCCGGTATTCATTTTCATATCAAATTGAGATCTCTGGCAGAACTCAAGTGCCCCTCGATCTGGACGATAGGAGGATTGAGGAGGATTTGCCATGAATATATCGGCGTTCAACACGGCACTTTCGGCCATTTCCGCATTTGGCAAGAAGTTCAACGTATCAGCAAACAACGTGGCCAACCTGAATACCAACGATTTCAAACGCAGCCAGGTCACATTGACCGAGCAGGAAGCGGGCGGAGTCGAAGCCAAGGTGGAAATAGACGATACCCCAGGAGCCCCCGTGCCCGAGTTTTTGGGAGAAAAAGGGACCGATCTCTCCAACGTGGAGTTCGAGCATGAAGTGGTTGATCAGCTTATCGCACAGCGGGGAATGGAAGCCAACCTGAAGACCCTCAAGACGGCTGACCAGATGACGAAGTCGGTGATCGACATTCTCGCCTAGCGTCAAGCCAACTCGAACGAGATCCAAAAGGCCGCGCCGACCGAAAAACAAAACGGCGCCGCCGAAAACAAGTCTCCGCAGCCCACATCTCGGAATTGACCAAGTTCATAGGATCTACAGTGGCAGCCGACTAGGACCAGGCCTGCCTGGCCACTGCAGCATGTTCAGGACAGCCCAGAACTTCGGGTATCGCCTGAAGGTCGGGTCCCCTGTAAGGGAGCAGGAATTTATCTTTGACCCCCAAGATGCGGCCGGTTATTTTCCGCAGGCGCTCTTGGGTTATCTTCCCTTCATCCACAGCACGCCGCAGAGCCTCGACCACGTCTTCCAGTTTCTCCCAGCCTTGGCAGAGAAGCAGGATATCCGATCCCGCCGCAATGGCTTGCACTGCAGCAATCTCCACAGAGTAGTGACGGGCAATCGCACCCATCCCCAGATCGTCGGTGACAATGAGCCCGGGAAAAAGGAGATGTTGCCGGAGCATCCCGTCCAAAAATCGGGAGGATAATGTGGCAGGACGCTCTGGTTCAATGCGCGGATACAAGACATGAGCGGTCATCAGGGCGGCCACTCCTTCTGCGATGGCACGACGGAAGGGAATGAAGTCCACGTCGGCAAGATCTTCAAGCCCCAGAGGAGATCTCGGTAGGTCTAGATGGGGATCAACTGTAATTGCCCGGTGTCCCGGAAAATGCTTTCCGACCGCAATCACGCCTTCTCCCTGCAATCCCCGGATCACCTGGACCCCCAGTTCAGAGACCAGCTCGGCATCACCGCCGAAGACCCGGTCTCCAAGCACCGGGTTGCGAGGATCGCCTTCAACGTCCAGAACGGGAGCACAGTTCATATTGATTCCCACCGCTCTGAGCTCCCGTGCCATGACTCGCCCCATTTCCCTGCACAGATCCGGAGATTTCTTCTTTCCCAACTGAGCCGCCGGAGGAAAACGGGTAAAAGGTTCGGATAACCGAGTTACCCTCCCCCCTTCATGATCGATACCGACAAAGAGAGGAAGCCCCTTTGGGGAAGCAAGAGCCGCTTCCTGGAACCGGGCACAAAGGTTGGCAATCTGCTCCGGGCTGTCCACATTACGGCGAAAGAGAAAAATCCCTCCCAGACCTTTCCGAGCCACAAGATCCACAAGGGCCGGAGGAGGTGTAATTCCCTCAAAGCCAACGACCAGAGTCTGCCGTATGAGTTCTTCCAAAGTATAAGAATCCAGTGATCCCATCCGGAAAATTCTCCTCTTCAAGAGATTAGCACAGGGGCCCCCTTCCCTCAAGCATGCCTTGATCACTATCCTTATTCTGATTTCAGCCCGCGAAATTCCAAAAGGGTGAAGTCTTTACCCTGCGTTAGGCAGAAATCAGATTGGGCAAGGCTAGAAAGACATTGACTTGGCCTGCCGCAAGCCGATAGAATTTTTCTTGTCTTACATAGATTTCCGAAACGTACGAAGGAGGAAGTAAAATGACAGCGCGGATCGGGGTAAACGGGTTTGGCCGGATCGGGCGGCTTTTCTTCCGGGCGGCTTTGGAAACAGGGATGGAGGTTGTGGCCGTGAACGACATCACGGATGCCAAAACCTTGGCCCATCTACTGAAATACGATTCTGTCCATGGCCAACTCCCCGGAGAAGTCCAGGGCATCGACGGGACACTGGTCATCAATGGCTGCAAGGTGAAGGTCCTGGCTGAGAGGGATCCGGCCAAGCTTCCCTGGAAAGACCTCGGTGTGGAAATCGCCGTGGAATCTACAGGGCTCTTTACCGACCGGGATAACGCAGCCAAGCACCTCACCGCCGGAGCCAAAAAGGTGATCATTTCAGCTCCCGCGAAAGACCCGGATGTGACGATCGTGCTCGGCGTAAACAACGAGATGTACGATCCGAAGAAACACCAGATTCTCTCCAACGCCTCCTGCACGACCAACTGCCTGGCCCCGGTAGTGAAGGTCCTGTTGGATTCCTTTGGAATCGAGCGGGGCTTTATGACCACCGTGCACGCCTACACGAACGACCAGAGGATTCTCGATCTCCAGCACAAGGACTTGCGGCGAGCGCGAGCTGCGGCCATGTCCATGATCCCGACCTCGACGGGTGCGGCCAAAGCCATCGGGGAAGTGATCCCCGAACTCAAAGGGAAGATGGATGGTATGGCGATTCGGGTTCCGGTACCCAACGTCTCCGTAGTTGACATCGTCGTCCAAACCTCCCGGAAAACCACAGTCGCGGAAGTCAACGAGGCACTCAAGAAAGCTTCTCAAGAAAGAATGAAGGGGTACCTCGAGTTTTGCGAGGAACCCCTGGTTTCTTCAGACTTCAACGGGAACCCCGCCTCCTCCATCGTCGATGCGGAATCGACCAAGGTGATCGACGGAACCCTCGTCAAGGTGCTCTCCTGGTATGATAACGAGTGGGGGTATTCCTGCCGGGTCCGGGACCTGGTGAAGTTTGTGGAAAGCCGAGGTCTGTAGCGGCCATGCAAGTTATAACGACACGAGTCGGATTCCCCACTTCCATACCAATATCTGGAGCCGCATAGAAGAATCATGGCGAAACTCTCAGTGGAAGACGTTCCCGTAACAAACCGACGGGTTTTCGTTCGAGTTGACTTCAATGTTCCTCTGAACACGGAAGGAAACATTGGAGACGACCGCAGGATCCGTGAAGCATTGCCCACGATCCGCC
>DATEAK010000030.1:0-7166 GCA_035288405.1 bacterium
TGTCTGTGGTCCGCAACCTGACCCTTTTCTTCCTCGGTAGCTGGAGGCTGTAATCTATGGAGAAGCGAGTGCTCAGCGGAATGAGACCTTCCGGGAAGCTCCACCTGGGAAACTTCCTGGGAGCCTTAAGCAACTGGAGAAATCTGCAGCAGGAGTACCACTGTTTCTTCTTCATTGCAGATTGGCACGCCCTTACCTCGGATTATGCGGACACCTCGGAAATTAAGAACAACATCCTAGAGATGGGAATCGATTGGCTGGCCTGCGGCCTCGATCCGGAGAAAAGCACCCTGTTTATCCAATCACGGGTACCCGAGCACGCCGAGCTTCACCTTCTCTTGTCCATGGTCACCCCTTTGCCCTGGCTTGAGCGGGTCCCCTCCTATAAGGAACAGCGCCAGGAAATCAAGGATAAGGATTTGGAGACCTACGGTTTCTTGGGCTATCCGGTCCTCCAGGCTGCAGACATCATCATCTACAAAGCCGATTTTGTCCCTGTGGGAATCGATCAGGTCCCCCATGTGGAAATCACCCGGGAGATTGCCCGCCGTTTCAACAATCTGTACAAGAAGGCCGTGTTTCCCGAGCCGGCAGTTCTATTGACGGAGGTTCCCAAGCTGGTGGGTACCGATGGCCGGAAGATGAGCAAGAGCTACAACAATGCCATTTATCTATCAGATCCCCCTAAGGTTGTGGCGGGAAAGCTCAAGACCATGGTGACGGATCCCCAACGGGTGAGGAGAACAGACCCGGGCAATCCCGAGGTCTGCCCGGTTTTTTCTCTCCACAAGGTCTTTTCCTCAAACGAGGAGCGGGCTCGGATCGATCCGGCTTGCCGCACGGCGGCTATCGGGTGCATTGATTGCAAAGAGATCCTGGCTAAGAACCTGATAAGTTGGATGAATCCTATCTATGAGAAACGGGGCCAGCTGGCGGAGAAGCCCTCTGCAGTCCTGGACATTTTTGAAAGTGGAAGCAAAAAAGCGCGGCAGGTGGCTAGCCAAACAATGGCAGAAGCCAAGGAGGCCATGAAAATAGATTGACGGCCTCACTTAGATACCTCCCCTTTTCCGGGAACTGACCGCTTTCCGACCTGAACTGCCCTCCCGCTGTAATCCAAGTTCCGAAGATTGTTGTTGAAAATAAGCGTGAGCTTGTGATAATAGCACTATCCTTTTTTCCTCGCGCCAGATGGAGGAACAGCGTAACAAAATTCACTCTTACCACCTAAAGTTCTTGTGGAAAGCTTCGATACGTCGGATTAGGGTTCTCTTGCGCAAGGAACCTTGATCCGGAGGTTCTGTGAATAAAGAAATTAGCTGTCTCAACACGAAAGCGATTGTGGAGTATGTCCGCCGCCACAATGGCGGGGATTTGAGATCCCTCCTGGAACATCTTGATCCCGAGCTCGACCATCAGAAAGACTTGGAGAAATTCCTCACTGACCCCAACAATTGGGTCTCCTCCAAGGTCTTCTCCGATCTCTGCCTCCGGGCTCGCGAAATCTTCCATGATGACCGGATCGCATTTAAAATTGGCTTTGAATCGATTAGTGCAAACCGTCTCGGATACATTCAAAGAATCTTTGTCCGCACCATGCGACATCCCCGCGATGGGATACACAAGGCCCAAATCATTAATGACAAATTTAACCGGACCAAGAGTATAGAAATTGTCGAGAATACCCATGGCCGGGCCCTCGTCCGGCTCCACTGGTATCCGGGCCTGGAACTTAATAAGGACTCTTGCTACATAAACCAGGGCGTCTATTCCGCCATTGCCACGATCTGGGGCATACCACCATCCGAAGTGGTTGAATCCTGTTGTTTTTTTGAAGGTGGTTCCTACTGCCAGTATACGATCTCTTGGGCCAAACAATCGTTGCTGAGAGGTCTTTGGTCCTGGGTTTTTCCCCAGCGGCATCTTCTGGAAGAAGCTGTGGCCGAAATGGAGAAGGACAAGGTCCTGCTGCAAAAGAAGTACGAGGAGGTTTACGACCTCAACGTTGAACTCAAACACCGTCTCGATCAGCTCGTGAGTCTTCAGGAGAGCAGCCGGGCCATTGTTTCAATCCTCGATGCCAAGAAGCTCCTTACCTCAGTGATGAGGCTGCTGACGCAAACGATCGGTTTTGAGCGGGCTATCCTCATGCTTGTCGATGAAAATAAGAAAGTTCTCCGCTACGCCTACGGGGTTGGTGCCGAAGAGAGCATCGAACGGGCCTTCCGCAATTACCAGATCCCCATGGATCGGGCAAGCAATATCCTCGTGCGTGTGGCGAATACAGGGATCCCGGCCTTCATTGAGGATTCGACGGTAGCCCCGCTGAACAGGGAAAATCCGATCCTGAAGATCTTGAAACCCAAGTCCTTCGTTATTGTCCCCCTGATCAGCCGTAACCGCATCATCGGAGTTTTGGGGGCCGACAAGGGAAAAAGTGAAGCAAGAATTTCTCAGGAAGACCGAGATTACCTTCTCAGTTATGCCAACCAAATTGCAGTGGCCCTCGATAATGCCAAGCTTTATCACGATATCAATGAAAGCTACATGAGCAGCATCCAGTCGCTTGCTCTTGCTCTGGAAGCAAAGGACTCGTACACAAAAGGGCATTCGGAGCGCGTTACCCGGCATGCCACAGAAATAGCCAAACTCCTCGGTTTGTCCGAAACGGAATGCGAGCGACTCGGACAGATGAGCATGATGCATGATATCGGGAAGATCGGCGTACCCGACATGATTCTCGTAAAGCCCGGCAAGTTAAGCCCGCATGAATGGGATCTCATATGCCGGCACACGACTGTAGGCGCTAAGATCATTGATCCCCTTCATCTTCCCAAGAATGAGATTGCCATCATCAAGAGTCACCATGAGCGGATCGATGGGAAGGGATACCCGGAAGGATTGACCGGAGACGAACTTCCCATTGAAGCCCGCATTGTCTCGGTTGCGGACGCGTTCGACGCGATGACCACGGATCGCCCTTACCGGCGTGCCCTAACATTAGGAGCCACCTGCCAGGAGCTCCGGGTAAATTCAGGCAGGCAGTTTGACCCCGAAGTTGCCAGGGCCCTTCTCGAGTTGGTGGAAGACAGCCATACGGCTCCCTCACGAGTCATTCCTCTTCACCAACACCGTTTTGTCAGGAGTTAAATCAGGGGGCTCCCCCTTTGTTGTTTACGACTCATCTTCTTGGTACTCGAGGGACACGCTCATCGCTCCGGAATGCAGGTGAACTCCGGGCGATCCTTCGAGAAAGGTAGTCCGACAACGGATCTTTGTCACCCTTTGAGTTGCAGGGTTACTCCGTGCACAGTTGCGGGCTTGTCTGAGTTCCAGGCACCCGGCAAGTCATAGAGAGAAGGGTGAGTCTTCTTCCGCTCTCATCTACGGTCATTGTCGAGGGGGAAAGAAATTTAGGATCCATAGTGGCCGGGAGGGCTGCATGGGCATCAGTGAATTCTTTCAACTCCCCCTAAACCGTCTCATTTTTTCATTCCTTCCCCCTTACTTTTCTTATATGTATCTCCTCTTTTTGGGAAAGATCTATTTTTGGTTACGGCCGGAGGAGCGGCGCCTGATCACGGAAAATATCCGGGAGGTCCTACAAAGTCGGAAGCCATCGGCTGACCTCCGGCAGATCACCCGTGCCACTTTTCGCGGCATCTTTCACCACTATGCTGAGAAGCTCTTCCAGGCCTATCACGAATACGGGGCGGTCATCGAGTATCTACGGAAGAAAGTTCACATTTCGGGGATCGAGCACATCGACCACAAACTGCGTCAGGGGAAAGGTGTGCTTCTGGTTACAGCCCACTTTGGCGGCGTGGAATTCTTGCCCACGGTGCTTGCTCTTCAGCGCTATCACCCCTACATGGTGGTTAAGTTTAAAACTCCTTCCTTGAAGCAAAACCTCGAAGAGAGAGCAGCCCGGGTCGGCCTTTCTCTGATCGACGCCGACGAAGGCAATCTATTCTTTCGGCTGGTAAGGATCTTGAGAGAGAACAACATCCTGATCACCGAGTGTGACGAGGTGGATTCGCTTAATCCCTCGACAGCGGCCTGCGGAAATATGTTTGGAGTTCCTGTCTACACCGATCGTAGCATTGATCTTTTGCAGAGAAAATCCGGGGCCCATGTTCTGAGCGTCTTCTTAGTCCGTAATAAGATGAGAGGATACCAGCTCGGAATCGAGCCTCTGGAAACACCTGAATTCTCCAGGGGGTCGGTTGCCGCAAATTTGCTGAGCGTCCTTGAAAAATACATCCTGCAATATCCTGATCAATGGTACCAGTGGAAGAATTGGAAACGGTTGCGGGCAAGTCCCGATTTTGCACCCGCTCAGGTGCTGTCCCAACCCCGGAGGCAAAGCCCCAACCGTGAACCCAAAAGCCCCCAGATCCCACTGGGGGATGACATGCCGGGAGCGGCTGCGTGAATCTTTCTTCTGTCGCGCTCATGGATCTTCGCATTCGGCCACAAACCTCCCCGGTGGAAATCTCTGCCGCTGAACTCTGGAAGTTGCAGATTCCCTTGGGAAGAGCCATCGGCCACTTCCAGGCCAAACGAAACAACTCGGATAACCTCGTGGCCCATGTCGTTAGTAAAGCGGGGGTCGATGGATTCGGAGAAGCGGTGCCCCGGGAATACGTAACGGGGGAAACTCTTTCCACAGCCACGGCCGCAGCCCGCCACCTTCTTGAGAGGTTCAAGGGCAAACGCTGGGAGACCGTCGGGGCTTTGCTGAATGATCTGGAAAAACTGGATCGAGATCCACGAATGTTGGATCATCCATCGGCCCGTTGTGCTGTCGAACTGGCTCTGCTGGATTGTGCCGGGAAAACCTGGGGGATTTCCGTCGCGGACATGTTGGGAGGGAACTGCAGAGATTCGGTGGAATACAGCGCTGTGATTCCCTTCGAAGAACCTGGGACACTGGACACCATCCTCGATATGGTCAAGACTCAGAAAGTGCGGTCTGTAAAGGTCAAGGTGGGGAGATCACAGGACCTGGAAACGGTGGAGAGCGTACGTCAGAAGTTGGGAGAAGGAATTTCTCTGCGCCTGGATGCCAATGGGGCCTGGAGTTCTCGGGACGCCATCGAGAAACTCAAGGCGCTGGAGGTCTATGAAATAGACGCCATCGAGCAGCCGGTTTCCAAGGAGGACTGGCAAGGGCTGCGGGAAGTCAGCGAATCCGTCTCTATTCGAGTCATTGCCGATGAGTCAATGGTGTCTCTGGAGGATGCCCGGGGTCTGATCGCTGCCGGGGCTTGTGGGGGCCTCAATCTCAGAATTTCAAAATGCGGCGGGCTTTTGTCCGCCCGCAGGATTTACAGATTTGCCCGCGCCTCCGGAATTCCCTGCCAAATGGGCTGCCAGGTGGGAGAAACGGGGATCCTGTCGGCGGCGGGCCGGCACTTCGCGGCCAGGATTCCGGACCTTCTCTTTGCCGAGGGCTCTTTTAACCGATATATCCTCAGCGAAGATATCGTGGAGGAAGATCTCACCTTTGGAATCTCGGGATATGCACCGGTTCTAAAGTCTCCGGGCCTGGGGATCACGATCAGTCAAACCAGAGTACAGGAATACAGCCAGGACCGGATTTCCTGCTTTTAGTGATTGGCCTCTTGTCGGATCCTCCCGATTCTTTTGGGAAGCCCCTGCGCCTTGAGATTTCAGCAGCCAACTCGACCCTGGGGAAGGACATTTCAATGCAGAGTCACAAATCTCTTGACCTCAGCTCCCAACGAAGGTAGAAAAATTCACTTAAATTCTCAAAGTATCGAGGGACGATGAGCCAGCATGAACCAGAGAACATCTCACTAGACGATCGCTACCTCCGTGAAGAGGGAACCGTATACCTCAGCGGCTTGCAGGCTCTGGTGCGCTTGCCGATCGATCAGAACCGGAGGGACCGCCGGGCCGGGCTGCGCATCGGTACCTTTATCAGCGGTTACCCAGGATCACCCCTGGGAGGGTACGACCTTGCTTTAAGACAGGCTCGCCCGCTGCTCGAACCGTTCGGCATCGCACATGTACCCGGTGGGAATGAGGAGCTTGCCGCCTCCGCCATCAGCGGCACCCAGATGCTGGACAACTACCCCCACTCGCGATTCGACGGCGTAGTGGCACTCTGGTACGGCAAGGGTCCTGGTGTGGACCGCAGCGGCGACGCCTTCAAGCACGGCAACTTCGCGGGTACCAGCCGGCATGGGGCCGTTGTTATTCTAAGCGGCGAAGACCACGAAGCCAAGAGTTCCACTCTCCCCTACCAGGATGACTACGCCTTCCTGAGCGCCGGGATCCCCATCCTGTACCCGGCTTCTACGGCCGAGTTTCTCGAGCTGGGGCTCCATGCCATCGCACTCTCCCGTTACAGCGGATGCTGGGCGGCGCTCAAGTTGGTCGGACCTCTGGCGGACGGTGGAGAAATGGTGAGAGTCCATCCGGAACGGCCATCGATCATCGTCCCCGAGCTCAATTTCGGCGATCGGAAGTTCAAAAAGTCTACTGATTTCACTTTCTTTCCCGGCACAAACATCGAGACGGAGCGGCAGATCTACTACGAGCGCCACCAAGCGGCGCTTGCCTACGCGCGTGCCAACAAACTCAATCGGGTAGTTTTACGTTCCTCGCAGGATCGGCTGGGCATCATCACTTCCGGAAAAAGTTTCGCCGACACCCTCCAGGCACTCCTCGACATGGGACTCGATGATGAAATCCTGCAGCATTTCGGTGTACGGCTGCTCCGCGTGGGCTTGATCTATCCACTGGACGCCGATGCCATTCGCGACTTTGCCCGCGACCTCGAGAGGATTATCGTCATCGAGGAAAAGCGGGGCTTTCTGGAAGCTCAGGTCAAAGAGGCTCTGTGCGGTTTCCCTCATCCACTCAAGGTCGTTGGAAAGTTCGACGAGACCGGCGTCCCTCTCTTCCCCATCCAGGGAGGCATGGACAGCGACTTGATCGCCGAACGGTTGGGCCCCCTCCTTCTTAACACCGTTGGCCCTTCCCCAGGGATCCTGAGCCGGTTGGCTCAACTGCAGAATGTCCGCTCCCGCCAGTACGACGCACTCCCCTCGCGCACGCCCAACTACTGCTCGGGCTGCCCCCACAACGTTTCCACCCGCCTGTTGGATGGGCAGGTGGCCTGGGGCAGTCCCGGC
>DATEAK010000031.1:0-2064 GCA_035288405.1 bacterium
CATCGACCCCGTACGCACCCCGGTGGCTGAAAAGGCCGATCTCTGGCTGCGGCCGGTGCCGGGGACCGATCTAGCCTTGGCTCTGGCAATGCTCCACACGATCATTGGGGAGGAGCTTTACGACAAGGAATTCGTCTCCCACTGGACCCTCGGGTTCGAGGGATTGCGCTCCCACGTGAAGCAATTCGCCCCGGAGTGGGCGGAAAAAATCACTGGAGTGCCTGCTCGAGACATTCAGACCGCAGCCCGCACGTACGCTTCATTGAAGCCGGCCCTCATCCGGGAGGGAAACGGCCTCGACATGTATCCCAATGTGGTACAGACGGTGAGGACTATCGGTATGCTGAGCGCGGTGTCGGGAAATGTGGACGTACCCGGCGGAGACGTGGACTTTCCCGCACCACCCACGTCCCCGTCTCCAAAACCCGGGGTCGGAATTCCCGCAATGCACAAAGAAACGTATCCTCTCTTTCCGCCTCTGCCGTTTCCCGTCGTGGCGGATGCATTACTGACCGGGAAACCTTACCTGCCCAGAGCCATGCTTGTGTATCACAACAACCCGGTTCTCACCTGCGCGGATGAGGGTATTGCTCGCCAGGCTTTGCAGAAACTGGATCTCCTGGTGGTCTCGGACATCGTGGAGACCGCCACCACCCGCCTCGCCCATTTCGTCCTGCCGGATACTTCTTTTCTGGAACGCGTGGGCTTCCATCCTTACACTCATCCGGACGGGGGGTTCATCTGCCTGCGCCAGCCCGTCGTGGCTCCTGTGGGGGAGAGCCGTTCGATCTTCGAGGTGGAATATGAACTGGCCCGCAAGATGGGCATCGCCCAAGACTACCCCTGGCGAGACAGCGAGAGCTGGATCAATTACAAGCTGGGTCCTTGCCACATCGCGGTGTCGGACTTACGGAAAGAACCTCTCAAGGTCGTCACAGGCCCGGTTGCTTACCGGAAGTATGAAACCAAGGGTTTTCGCACCCCCTCAGGGAAGGTCGAGCTCTTCTCGGAGCGCTTTCAATCTCACGGCCAAGCGCCTTACCCCGCGTACGAAGAATTCAAAAAGAATGATGTTACGATAGAAAAAAGCGACTTCCCCCTCATGGCTACGAGCCGTAAGCCCATGGAATATGTGCACACGAAGTATCGGGACTTTCCCACCTTGAAGAAACTGTATCCGGAGCCCCTTCTCACCATCACCCCGGAGGACGCAGCGAGTCGCGGAATTCAGGAAGGAGACCGAGTCTCGGTGATCTCCCCAAGCGGAGAAGCCTCGTTTAAGGCTCAAATCAGCACCGACGTTTCTCCTGGCATGGTGCAGATCGACTTCGGCTGGGGAAATCCGGGGGATGGGGGCTGCAACATCAACGTGCTGAGCTCGGACGAGCCCCGTGACCCAATCAGCGGATCTACGCAAAACCGCCTTTTTCGTTGCCAGGTTTCCCGAATCCAATCGGGGAGTTCAAAGCCCAGATTCACGGACAAGGGAATAGAAAAAGATGCGGAGGTTGCGGGAAAGGAATAGGGAAAATACTGCCGATCTGGTAAGGAGAGCGGTGAGCAAACCAAAACTCCCTCACAGACAGGCCCACTTTGCCGGTGAGGATCCCACAACGATTCCGTTCTTTCAAGTTCGCGCTGCAACTGACTTCCTTTGCGGGCCTCCGCTTGGTCTTCGAACTGGCCCATCGTCTGAAGCTGGTCGAGGATCTGCAGAGCCTGACCGTCAAGAAGAGACAAAGGGGAATCCCCATCGAGGATTTTGTTTTGAGCTTGGCTTCCAACCTCCTGATCGGGGGCGACACTCTGAGCGACCTGGAGGTTCTGCGCCAGGAGGAGGTGACCCGTCAACTGTGCTACGACATGCAGGTGCCGGTCCCGACCACGGCCGGGGAGTATCTTTGACCCTTCACGCTGGGGCATACCCGGCCGCGCCACCCCCACGCTTACCAATACTTGTTTCACCCTAGAAACGGGAGTTGACAGGTGTCAGAACCAGAGGTGGAGGGGCTAGGAGGTTTGGAAATTTGGATCTGAAGCGGGTCACACTAGTTAGAATGTGGT
>DATEAK010000032.1:0-9494 GCA_035288405.1 bacterium
ACGATTGCTCAAATTGAAGACCCCCATGACTCTTCCCCGTATCGAGTCCGGTGTATCGATCTGGAGGATGGTGTTTCTGGCAGCCCCCCAGATGGTGTCGGTCGTTCCCACCACCAAAAGCAGAAGCAGTGAAAGAGAAAAAGACTGGGACAAACCGAAAAGCGCGAAACCTGCCCCATAGAGAACCGCTGAACAGAGCAGAATCTTGCCCTGGGAGCGCGGCTGCCCCATCACGATTAAGAGGCCGGAGCCGATCACTGCCCCCAAACCTCTGGCCGACTGGAGAAAGCCGAGGCCGCTTGCTCCTACCTGGAGGATGTCGCGGGCGAAAATCGTGAGCATGGCTTGGTCCAGGCCGAAGACCGATGAGGTGGCCTCCATGACCATGACTCCAAGAATCGTTTTCCGAGAGTAAACATACGAGAGCCCCTCATGGAGGTCCTTCATAAATCGCTCACTCTTCCTCTGGCGCGATGCAGTGGTCCGAATGAGAAGAAGAGCCACAACCACGGCAAGAAAGCTCACGGCATTCGCATAAAAAGCTCCGTTAGTACCCACGGTGCTGATCGCGATTCCCGCCAGAGCCGGTCCCACAAGTACCGTCCCCTTCCATAACAGGGAATTGAGGACGATCGCATTCGGAAGGACCGAGCGAGGGATCAGGGAGGGGAAGAATGCTTGGCGCGCGGGTCCGTCCAGAGTTCCGACAAGAGCGCTGAGAAGGGTCAACAGGTAAATATGCCAGACCCGGATAAGGCCTGTTTGGTCCAACAGACCAAGAATGAAAGCCAGGAACATGAGAACAACCTGTGTTGTCAGTAGAAGACGCTTGCGATCATAGCGGTCAGCGAGAGTTCCTCCGAAAAAACCAAAGCAAAGTGTGGGGACCGCCCGAAAGATGCCGTTCATACCGAGCTGGAAAGGAGAGTTCGTTAACTGGTAGAGAAGCCAGCTTGACGCCGTGATTTGCATCCAGGTGCCGATGTTTGAGATAAACAGGCCGATCCAGAACAGGCGGAAATCCCGAAAGTTCAGCGCAGCCAATGGTCCAGAGATTCGCTCGGAACCGGACGGACTCAATCCTTCGTCGAACATGGATAGATTGACCTTTATCAAACCCGCGGTGTTGACCCGGGCAAGTATATTCTGATGGGCGGAGAGAAACAAGCGATTGAGGGAGTAAGAGATCGGCGGCGAAAGTTGCGACCGAGCCGACACCCGGAATCATAACCATTCGGTGGAACGGAAAGATATGGTCAGAAAGGAAAACAACTCAAAATAAAAGTTTGCATGAGAAAGTAGTTGGGTAATACTTAGGTCTATCGAAATGAACCCAACTGAAAAGCTGACAGCTGAATGCTTGCTTCTTGAAATAAAGTTCGGGAGGGGGATATGAAGATCGGAGTCATTTCGGACACCCACCATCATCTGCCGTCCGTCCGCAAGGCCATCCAGATTTTTCGGGAACATCAGGTGGAAATGGTGGTCCATGGGGGAGACTGGGTGGCTCCCTTTGTACCCCAATTTATCAATGGGTTAAAGCCTTCCCTCGACTGTCCGATCCATTCCGTTTTCGGAAACAACGATGGAGACGTTTACTTGATGCTGCAGATGAACCGTTCCCTCGGATGGGGAATCGAATTCCACAAAGAAATTTTCGAGATGGCAGCAGGCGGAAAGCAAATCTCTGTCTACCATGGCACGGAATCTCTCATCACGGATGCCTTGATCCGTTGTCAGAAGGTTGACGCGGTTTTCACCGGACACACTCACCTCGCATTGAACAAAAAAACGAACGATACCCTCCATTTGAATCCCGGAACCACCTCTTTCATCCGTGGCACTCAGACTCTGGATGAAGCAACCGTGGCAATTTATGACACAGCTCACAATGCGGCGGAAATCGTACGCTGGACCCGCAAGGAAGTTGAACCATGAAACTCATGGTCCCGAATCGCAAAAAATCAAGAGAGAAAAATGTCTCGAGTGACTAGTAAAAAAGATTTCTGACAACCGATTGACAGACAGAAAAATATTCTCTAAATAGATCACCATCTTCATTGACAACTTTTGCCGGGAATGGTAGGAATGAGTCCTCCCTCTCGTAAAGATTTTTTGGACGACCACTTCTACGGGAGCACCGAACTTCGAAGTTCTCTCCTGGAGTGCTTGCGATGACCGCTCGCCAGATTGCCCACGTAGACATGGATGCCTTTTACGCCTCAGTTGAGCAGAGGGACCATCCGGAATGCCGTGGAAAGCCTGTCATCGTGGGAGCGGATCCCAAGGAAGGAAAGGGCCGAGGGGTTGTCGCTGCTTGCTCTTACGAAGCCCGGAAATTCGGCATCCACTCAGCCATGCCGATCTCTCGGGCCTTCAAGCTGTGTCCGGATGGTATCTATCTGTCCGTGCGCATGTGGCGCTATGAGGAAGTCTCCGAGAGCATCTTCGCCATTTTCCGGCATTTTTCCGACATGGTGGAAGGCCTGAGCATCGACGAGGCCTTTCTCGATGTGACGAGGAGCCAGCAACTCTTTGGTCCGGCTGAAACCATTGCTCGCAAGATGAAAGCCGAAATTTTCGAAAAAGAAGGGCTGGTGGCTTCTGTGGGGCTGGCGCCTAACAAGTTTCTGGCCAAGCTGGCTTCCGACTTGAGCAAGCCGAACGGCTTTTTGGTAGTCTCCCCCGACCAGATTGCCGACTTTTTGCACCCCCTCCCGATCTCCCGCCTGTGGGGGGTCGGTGAGAAGAGTGAGAGGAGACTGCAGTCCCTGGGATTGACAACCGTGGGAGAACTGACAAATTGGTCCCGGGCCCGGGCAGAATCCTTGCTGGGAAAATCAGGGGGACATCTATGGGAACTTTCCCAGGGAATTGATGACCGCCCCGTGGAACCCAACCGGGAAGCAAAATCGATCGGCAGCGAAATGACTTTCGTGGAGGATACGGATAACCCGGAGGTCTTGCGGCGCACGCTGCTGAGCTTGGCTGACCGGGTCTCGCGGCGCTTGCGCCAGCAGGGGTACGAAGGATTCACGGTGACCCTGAAGTACCGCACTTCCGACTTCCTTACGATAACCCGCTCCACGACCTTTGGAGAGCCCACTCAGCGGGGCAGCGTCCTCTACCAGACCGTTCTGGAGCTCCTGGAAAAAATACCCAATTCGAGGAAAAAAGTTCGTCTCCTGGGCATCACGGTTTCCAACCTCCTCTCCCTGGATAGTCCGTTGCACCAGCTTAAGCTCTTCGACTCATCGGGGACAGACAAGAACGGGCGAGTCGAGTCCGTTGTCGATCAGATCAAGGAGCGCTTCGGAGAAGAAGCAATCACCCGGGCCGCTCTTCTGCCCCGGGGAGATGAGGAACCGTGAGTGCACCGATCCCGGCTGTTTTGAAGGGATTCGACGATCTCTTTCCAAAACCTCAAGTTGCCTTGAACCACAAAAATCCTCTCGAGCTCCTGGTGGCCACGATCCTGTCGGCCCAGTGCACTGACGAGCGAGTAAACCAGGTCACCACAGATCTCTTCCGTAAGCATCCCCAGGCCCGTGATTACGCCGAGGTGGATCTGGGCGCTCTGGAAGAGGAAATCCGCCCCACATTTCGGGAAATCAAAGGCGGCAAAAGCGCGCGTAAGCGTCAACACGAAGGGAGAATCAGATGAAACGCATACTGAAACCCAAGGAGCTCGCGGACACCTCCGGAAGATACTCCCAGGCGATCCTCATTGAAGGAGGCAAGGGCCTCCTCTTCATTGCAGGGCAGACCGCCTCAGACAGCGACGGGAATGTGATCGGGATCGGCGACATTGGAGCCCAGACCCGGCAGGTCTTCAAGAATATCGAAGCAGTCCTCAAAGAGGCGGGGCTCGGTTTCGAGAACCTGGTCAAGACCACCACCTACCTGACGGACCGCTCCTACAGGGAAGAATACAACCGGGCACGAATGGCTATAATGTCTAAGGAGCCACCCACAAGCACCCTCCTGATCATCAGCGGCCTGGCGCGCCCGGAATTCATGATCGAGATTGAGGCGATTGCCGCCTACTAAGCACGTCTCTTCCCTCTCGGGACCGGGTGTGCCCCGTAAGGGAGACCCAGAATAGCCATCAGCGTTCAGTTTTCAGCTTCGGAAGTTTAAGGATCTCTGTTTTCTCCTAGTTCTAGGCTGATCGCTGAATGCTGACTGCTGAATGCTCTCTTTAAGGACAGGCTTGTCTGACCTTAGGGCCGGGTGCTACAATGACCAGCGATGTCAACAAGGCGCCCTGTTCTCGAAGTGGAAAACCTGGCCAAATCTTTCAACGGCAACGTCGCCGTGGCGGGAATCTCTTTTTCCCTGGCTTCGGCGGAGATCCTGGGCCTCCTGGGCCCCAATGGCGCCGGCAAGACAACCACGATTCAGATGCTCCTCGGCCTGGTAAGCCCCAGCGCCGGTCACATCCGGTATTTCGGTCTCGACTTTCCAGCCCACCGCGAGGAAATCCTGGCCCGGATCAACTTCTCTTCCACTTACGTTTCCCTCCCTTACTTCCTGACGGCCTGGGAAAACCTGGTTGTTTACGCCAAACTGTACAACGTAAAACATCATAAAGAAAAGATCGCCGAGGTTCTCGATACCTTTGAGATTTACGACCTGCGCAAGAACCTCACCCGGAATTTCTCTTCGGGACAGCTCACCCGACTCCATCTGGCCAGGGCTCTGCTCAACGACCCGCAAGTCCTGCTTCTGGATGAGCCCACAGCTTCTCTGGATCCTGATATCGCCGACAAGACCCGCACTCTGCTGCGCCGAATCCGAGACCGCAAGGGCCTCTCCATTCTCTACACATCGCACAACATGAAGGAGATGGAGGAGATGTCGGACCGGATCATCTTCCTTCAGCGGGGAAGCATCATCGACGGCGGGACTCCTCGCGAACTTCTGGAACGATATCATGAGGAGAGCCTGGAGGATGTCTTCTTGCAAATTGCCCGCGATAACGTTCCCAGGCCCCAGGCCAGCCCCCATACCTCATGAAGCTCCATCGCATCGCTGCCATCATCTGGCGCCACATCTATCTCTACCAAAGAAGTCTCCCCCGCTGGCTTGAGATCTTTTACTGGCCTCTTCTCGATCTTCTCCTGTGGGGCTTTATCTCGCTCTACCTAAGCCGTTTTTCAGGCAGCGTGCCCAAATTCGTTGGATTTTTTCTGGGCGCCTTGATCTTCTGGGACATTCTCTACCGGGCCAACCAGGGAGTTTCCATCTCCTTTCTGGAAGATGTGTGGTCCCGAAATCTCCTCAACCTCTTTGCCAGCCCCCTCACGGCGGGGGAATTTCTCGCCGCCCTGATGACGATGGGGATCATCAAGATGCTCACCGGCACCATCGCGGCCGTCATCATGGCGAGGATCCTCTACTCCTTCAATATTTTCACACTGGGACTGGCGTTCATCCCATTCGTCCTAAATCTTCTTTTGATGGGGTGGGCTATCGGCATCGTGACCACCGCGGTGATCTTGCGCTTCGGCATGGGAGCCGAGGTGCTGGCCTGGGGACTCGCCCTCATCTTCCAGCCCATCTCCGCGGTCTTCTATCCCGTCTCAACGCTCCCTCCAAGCCTGCAAACTCTGGCGCTCTTCACACCATCGGCACACGTCTTTGAGGGGATGCGGCAAGTCCTCTCCGCCGGAGCGTTTCCCTGGCACAACCTGATATGGGCCTTCGGTCTCAACGTGGTGTACCTGAGCATTGCGGTACTCTTTTTCTTCCAGATACTGCGCCAGGTACGCCGGCTCGGGCTGTTGATGCGCGTGGAACAGTAGGAAGCAGGGACCGGAGTTTCAGGCTCCTCACCGTGGTCTTGTGCATCCTCCAAGGATCCGAACGATGCCAGAATTTCTCGCCCTGATGTCTTCCTTTGTTTTCGGCTTCAGCCACGTCTTCGCCAAAATGGGAATGAGATGGTCGAACCCTTTCACCGGAGCCGTGATTTCCATCTTCGTGAGCGCCCTCTTATTCTGGCTCGGAGTCCTTGTGTTTATTCCCTTCTCTTCCTTCAGAACGACGGCGATTTTTTACTTCGTTATCGCCGGTATGTTTGCGCCGGCCCTGGGTCGGTTTTTCAATTACATGGGGATCCATAGGGTTGGAGTCTCCCGAGCGACTCCCATCACCGCCATAGCTCCCCTTTTCTCTATTACGATCGCGATTCTCTTTGTGGGAGAGAAAATCACCATTCCCATCGTGTTGGGTACTCTTCTCATCATTCTGGGAGCCATACTTCTTTCCCACAAGAAAAAGGAAGATCTGCAGTGGCGGAAGCTCGACTTGATCTATCCCGCTTTCGGAGCCCTCTGCTTCGGCATCTCTTACAATTTGAGAAAGCTCGGACTTCTACATGTTTCCAGCCCTTTGATTGCGGCCGCTGTGACCACCACCTCCGGCTTCGTTTTTCTACTGGCGTGTTCTCTCCCCAGCCGGCGTGGGAACACGCTACAGTTCAAAACCCAGGGCCTTTTCTATCTCGTCCTCGGGGGATTCTTTTCGGGGATTGCTTCTCTGCTGAGTTACTTCGCCCTCAACCTCGGAAACATCGTTGTGGTTTCTCCTTTGACCAACATATTCCCCCTCTTCAGCATTGCTTTGAGCGCCGTCTTCTTGAGAGATGTAGAAACCATCAACCGCTGGATCATCACCGGGGCACTCGTCACCGTAGTCGGAGTCATTTTCATCGCGCTGCGTTAGTTTATTTTTCTGTCGGTATCGGCTGCGAAAACTACAGGCAGGTGGAGCGAAGGGGGCTCAACAAACAAAAAGGGGATCCCGGAAAACCAGGATCCCCTTTACATCAGCGAAACGGAATTCGTTACTTCTTCGCGGGGGGCTGCTCACCACCAGCGGGAGGCTGCGCGGGCTGTTCCGCTCCACCAGCGGGAGGCTGTCCCTGCTGATCGCCACCAGCGGGAGGAGTTGGAGCCGGCGCGGCAGCGGGCGGCGGAGGGGCCGGGGCTTCTTCCTTCTTGGAGCAGCCAACCAGCGAAATAAAAGAAAACATAAGCAGAACGCTCAATAGCGCTGCAACCTTCTTCCGCATTCCGATATCTCCTTTCAATTCAGGTACCTAGAGTTTATCTGGAACCCCAACTAGACCTCCGAAAATAGCCTCGGCCTAGAATTGGCCTTCCCCTTGCCAGGGGAACCTCTTCGCCTCCTCTCTTCCCTGATTGGGTCTTATCACGATCAGCGCCGCACAAATATATATACTCCCCCCCAAACCCTGTCAATACGGAAAACTAAGGCTCCCAAATTTTAATTTATCGACAGAAACGGATATGCGGAGCAGCTTCTTTTCCCTTCGTTAGGTCGTGAGCTCTTCGAGGCTTCTCCCCCGTGTTTCAATGCCCAGTCCCAGGACCAGGAACCCACCGAGGAACAACAGAAGCGCAAACATGCTGAAGGAAACCGTGTAACCGAGCTCCGCGCCAAGACCTGCCATCAAGGAGCCGATCGCGTAGGGAGCAATAATAGAACCAACCCGCCCCGTCGCCGCTGCGTAGCTCGCCCCCTGAGCCCTGATGTCGGAGGGGTACATCTCATTTGTGTAGGCCATCGTCGCAACCCATATGGCTTGGTGGGAGAGGGCAAAAAGTCCTCCCCACACGAGAAATGTGGTTGGAGTCGCTGTCAGGCCAAAAAAGAAAGTGGCGATGCCGTTGCAGATCAATGTTAACGTAATCGTGGCCTTGCGCCCCCAATGGTCCGCCAGGAATCCGCCGATGACTGCACCGGGAGCCAGCATGGCTGACATGTAGAGATTCCACGCGAAGGAAGATTCTTCTCCGATTCCTCGCGCCACCATGAGCGATGGCAGCCATGTGTAAACTCCAAAATAAGTGGAGTTGACGGAAAACCAGAGAGCCCACAACACGAGGGTCTGCCTCCGAAACCGAGGCTTCCAGACCCGCCGGATGGCAGAGGTATCGGGAGATCCAGACCGAGATTCATATCGAATCTCGATCCCTTCTAAGGAAGCGAGCGCGGGGCGGCCGGCCGCCACCTCGAAGGACCGCACGATCTCCACCGCCTCTCTTACCTTCCCCTTTCCAATGAGGAAGCGAGGAGACTCGGAGATCGCCCAGAAGAAGGCGGGAAGGGCCAGGAGCGGCAGCCCTCCCACGACCAAGGCGACTCTCCAGCCGAAGGCGGGAATAATCTCGTAGCCGACAAGGGCCGCCAGGGAGGCGCCCAAAGCCCAGGCCACCTCGGTAAGTATCATGATCCGACCCCGGGTTCGGCGCGGTGAAAATTCCGCAAGAAGAATCGGGGTGGTCGCAAAAGCCGCAGCACCACCCGCTCCCGCCAGCATCCGAAAGAGAATGAACGAGAGAAGATCCCACGCCACAGCGGAAAGAGCGGAGAACGTGCAGGCCATGATCAGGGAACCGAGAATGGCGGGTTTGCGGCCAAACCGATCCGCCAGGTATCCCCCCGTCAAGCTTCCTGCCAGCATTCCCACGATGGCCAGGCTGTTCACCAGTCCGACCTGGACCGGCGACAAGGACCACTCCCGGAAAAGCCGGGCCAGGACAAAAGCGACGATCATGACGTTGTGAACCGCAGCAGCAAAGACCGCGGCCCCGCCCAGGATGACCCGCCAGTGGCGGCGAGTCAAAGGGAGATCATCCAACCGGTCCGTGATCTGTCCGACGGGCATCGACCGCTCCATCATTAGAGACTCCGCGCACGTGCAAGCAGCCGTGCACATAAGGCTTTGGGGAATTCTCTCATCGGGATTACTCAGCCGAGGGAGAGCGCAGCATGGTGAGCATCATCTTAAAGGGAACCTTGGCCTGCACCGCGTGCGGCACATGAGCGGGCATTAGAACGATTTGCCCGGCTTGAGCCTGGACCGTTTTCCCACCAACGACCAGGTCGACCTGCCCGTCGAGCACTGAGACCAGGGCATCGTAGGGAGCCGTATGCTCGCTCAAACTTTGTCCTGCGTCGAAGCTGAACACGGTAACACTGCCGGACTCATTTTTGAACAGCGTGCGGCTCACGATGGAATCCGTGGAATATGACACCAGGCCAGCCAACTCAACGGCCGTGGCCGGCTGCATTTTTTTGGTTTCTGACTGTTCATCCCCTGCCACAAAGCACCTCTCTTCCAATAAGGAGGCAATATATACATCAATTGTCCGAGAGTAGAAACGAGGGCATTATAGACCGGGTTGACTTCACTTACAAGAATCCGCCGCATGCTGGCCGATGCTACAGAGGGTACCCACCTGGCAAGCTGTTCAGGAGCCCAAGGGGGCTCTCCCGAGGATTTCTCCCGTGTGCCAAACTGCAAGTGGACAAGCCCATCAGAGGGCAAGCGTTGCAAAACAGGGGGGAAAGAATACAATGAAGTCGCTATGGATCGGTTCAAACTCGTCACCGACTTTGTCCCCAGCGGAGATCAACCCAAGGCCATTGAAGAGTTGGTCTCCAGCTTGAACCAGGGCATA
>DATEAK010000033.1:0-3802 GCA_035288405.1 bacterium
CACACCGTGGTGGCTCCGCGTCCAGAGACCACGAAGATCAATTCTTCGAACATCTGCCTCAGGGGTTTGGTCCGGGAACCGGGCGGAATCTCACAGACGTAAGCATCATTGGTTCCACCTGTGCCCTCCAGATTGATGTAGCATCCCAGAACCCCTTTGCGCGCCCAGGGCTCCACCGAAACCGTGCGCACGTCCTCAACGTAAAACCCCTTGACGATCGGAATGCCCTCGGTCTCCACCCACTCTTCGTAGCTGGTCTTGTCGCTCGTAACTCGACGTTCCTTCTCCTCCACCATCCTCAATTCTCCTTACAAAATCCCGGGCAATTTCCGTCAAGACCGACGCAACTTGCGCGTCTCCTCCTCGTTGATCACCATCCGGTCCGTGTCCACAGCCACCCCGTAGACGTCCCGTGCTCTTTGTACAGAGACCAGAGCGTTAATTACGTCCCTGAGTACGATTTGCGGATCCCTCTTCTTGGGATCTCCCCAGCCGGCCCCGCCGGTAGCCAGAACCACGAGACGGTCTCCCTCTTCCACAGAGAAGGGACCTCTTTTCGTCGGGACGATTTCTTTTTCTCCGGTTTTCTTCCGAATCAAGTACTCGATGTTGAACTTCTGAGCCGGCTCCTGCCCTCCCGCCAGGGCAAAGATACCCGTCCACTCCCCGTCCGAATTCCCCGTGACGAACTGATGTCTGGCGCTCCCCTCTGCGACCCATTCCGCATGGGTTCCGGGTCCTCCCCGCCACTGGCCGGCCCCTTCCGTATCGCAGGTCATGCCGATCTTCTCCACACGCCAGGGGTAGCGGGACTCGATCACCTCCACGTTCCCTTTTCTAAGACCAGAGATCATCACATAGGGCCAGCCGTCGTTGCCGCAGGTGGCCCCGCCGCCGCCGTGGCAAAATTGCGCGGTCCAAAAGGGTCTGCCGCGGCGGTCCAGGCCCCAATCGTCGTAGCCCATTTGTTTCGACCAACCTGAGGTCACCTTTTCGGGGCAGGCCTGTCCCAGAGCTTGAAAGATCGCATCCCGGATCTGGTTGGCTACGTAAATCGGGCAGGCCCCCACTGTGGCCGGATAGACGGGACGCACGCACGTTCCGGGAGGAGAGACGACCTCGATGGGCCTGCAGCTCCCTTCGTTGTGGTAGCGGGCCAGGCTGGGATCCAGGCTGTAGAAAACCGCCGTGATGGCCCTGGCAATGGTGTTTTCCCAGGGTGAATTGATGAAGTTGACCTGCTTGTCGCTCTCTGAAAAGTCCAGCGTGATATTGCTTCCCTTGATGGTAACCGTGACCCGCACCACGACGGGAACCTCGTAGTTCGTGCCATCGTCATCGCAGGCCGCCTCGCCGTAGTAAGTGCCGTCGGGGATCTTTTCGATCTCGCTGCGCACGAAGCGCTCCATCTTGTCCTTCAGGGCTTCCACATAGGTCAGCAGTGTCTCCTTACCGTAGCGTTCCAGCAGCCGTTGGACCTTCTCGGCTCCGATCTTATGGGCCGCGAACATGGATTCGTTGTCGATCTTCACGTCGTCCCGGTACCGGACATTGTTGTAGAGAAAATCCTGCACACCCTGAACGGGTTTGCCACGCTCCTTGTACTTGATGGGGGGAATGCAAAGCCCTTCGGCGTGGATGTCGTATGCATTGGGGAAGTAGCCGCCGGGAAATGAGCCTGAAGTGTCCATCTGGTGCTGCTTGGTGTGAGTGAAAAAGAGGAGCTCGTCGTTGTAAAAGATGGGGCGCACAAACCCCCAGCAGGGGAGGTGCGTCCCGGCTCCTACGAACGGGTCATTCATGAAGAACTCGTCTCCCGGGTAGATGTCGGAGCCGAATTTCTCGAGCACGCACCGGACCTGCCCCCTTCCCGTTAAGGAGTTGCCGGGAAGCGAGGCCCCCTGGGCCAGCAGATCCCCCTTCGCATCAAAGGCCCCCGTAGAAAAGTCAAAGAGCTGCGAGGACGGGTAGTTCTGGCTGCAGCGTATGATCACCTGGCCCATCTCGCGGGTGATCACCGCCAGATGATTTTGAATGACCGAAAGGGTCATGAGGTCAATGGGAGTGGCCATCTCTAATTTCCCCTTTCCAGAACATAATTGCCGTACGCGTCCACGGTGCAGATAAATCGCGGAGGCACGAGAATCGTCGTCGAAACCTCTTCGATCGTCGCAGGCCCCTGGACCCTATTGCCTGGAGCAAGTTTAGGCCCGTCATACGAGGGAACCTTGGTGAAGTCTCGAAATTCCCTGAAATAGCAATCCCGGTGGCGCTTGAAGGCATGGCCTGGGTCGGGGGAGCCTGTCCCGTTTTTCGGTAGGATGGCCGGCCGCGGCAGATGAGAAACAGCAACGACCCGGTAATTCGTGAACATCACATCTCTGGCCGGCATGGCAAAGGTGTATACGGCCCTGTGCCTTTCATCAAAGATCTTCCGGATGCCCTCGATTGCCTCCCGGGTGATTTCCCGGTTTGGAACCTCTACCTGCACATCATGAAACTGCCCTGCATACCGGGCATCGATGTACCGGTGCAGGTGGAGATCTTTCTCCCCGGCAAAGATGGAGCGGGCTTCTTCCTCCATCTCCCGGAAGATGCCGTTTAGAAAGTCCAGATCCACCTCGCTCGTATACATGAACTTGGAGCGCACAAAATCGTACCTCAAGTCCGTGCTGAGCCAGCCAAAAGCACTGAGGAGCGCCGCCGTGGTCGGGATATAAACGCGTTTGATCTCCAGAGCATCGGCGATCAGAGCCGCATGAACCGGAGCCGCGCCTCCACCCACGACCAGGTCGAAGTCTCGAGGATCAATCCCCCGGCCCACGCTGATCTCTTCCACCGCGTCGGCCATCTCGGCGGTCACAATCCCGTACACCGCATAGGCCGCCTCATAAATATCCTGGTGGAGAGGGTCGGCGAGCTTTTCCTTGATCGCCTTGGCAGCGAGTTCTTTTTTCAGCAAAATCTCCCCCCCCAGGAAATTGTCAGCGGGGATGTATCCGAGAAGTACGTCGGCATCGGTCACCGTGGGCTCCTGCCCTCCCTTGCCATAGCAGGCGGGTCCTGGATCCGCCCCGGCGCTGGCGGGTCCTACACGGATGGCTCCCGAGGAATCCAGCCAGGCAATACTGCCGCCTCCAGCCCCGATGGAATGGACGTCCACCATTTGCACGGCAATCCTCTGGTTCTCAAACCACATTTCGTAGCTCGTTTCCACCCGGCCCTCGGGTACCAGAGAGGCTTTGAAGGTGGTGCCACCCATGTCGATGGCCAGAATGTTGCGGGAATTGAAGTGAGCGCCGTAGTAAGCAGCCGCCACCGGGGTCGCTGCCGGCCCTGACTCGATGGTGTAGACCGCTTTGCGGATGGCATCGTCGGGCCGCATGACCCCGCCGGAACACGCACCGATGAACAGTTGCCCTTGGAAGCCGAGTCCTCTTAATTTTTCGGCCAGCGACAGGATGTAATCGGCCGCCTTGGGGCCCACGTACGCGTCCACGGTGGTGGTGCTGAAGCGCTCAAACTCATTCATCATGGGGAGCACATCGGAGGACAGGGAGATGTGTGCTCCCGGCAGCCGTTGCCGGCACATCTCGGCCACTCTTTGCTCATGCTTGGGATTCAGGAAGGAGAAAAGGAAGCAGATGGCGACGGCTTCCACCCCCTCTTTCCTGTAAAAACTCAAAACCTCCTCCACTTCCTTCTCGTTCAGAGAAGTGGCCTCGCTGCCGTCGTAAGTGATGCGTTCCTCGATCTCGCAGCGAAGATACCGCGGGGAGAGAATCGGCGGGGGCGGCGCTTT
>DATEAK010000034.1:0-12156 GCA_035288405.1 bacterium
CCATCCAGGTTGTCGCTCCACCCGGATTGGTCGTGAACTGCCAGTATCCGGCTACCGTGGGCGCGTCCCCGGTTAGTATGTGCGTGCAGGTCATGGAGGCAGTGTTGCAAGCCTTCAACGCGGCGAGCCCGGAGTCTGTAGCGGCTTGGGAGAGGCCGCGCGGCGATTACACCTTTGGAACTGACCCGCGGAGCAGTCAGAGATACGTGCGGGTCTTGTTCGATTACTACGGATCTGCCGGAGCCGTGCGCGGGTACGATGGATATCCGGGAAAGGTCTCCAGTCTGACTACCATGGGGGCTGTCAGGCGAGGCAGCATCGAGGAAGAGGAGATACGCACGCCGTGGCGGATCCTTCACTATGAGTGCGAGACCGACCTCATGGGCGCGGGTCGCTGGCGCGGTGGGCCAGGAGTTCGCTGGGAGGCGATCAACGAGGGGGGCGACGCGAGGATAGCAACGGGAAATTCAGACGGCGACGTGACTCGACCGTTTGCTCTCCTGCCGGCGGAAGCCCCACGACCATCCCGCAGCTATATCCGCCGGAACGGTGAAGAGATTCGGATCATAGCCCGGCGGATGACCGCCATCCAGCAAGGCGATGTGTGGATCAAATTGAGCAGTGGTGGAGGCGGCGTGGGCGACCCAGCCGAGAGGGCTCCAGCCCTGGTAGCGGAGGACGCACGCGATGGCATCGTCTCCTTGAAGGAGGCGCGTCAAACGTACAAGGTGGTGATTCGGCCGGATACGTGGGAAGTCGACGAGGAGCAAACCCGGCTCCTGCGCGCGGGAGCCTGAACGGCGTCTGACGAAGGACGGGTATTCTTGCCGGCTCGAGCCAAGGTGAGATCCTAGCCGGAGGTTGACGTTATGGGCAAACAGACCGCACCGATCAAGCTGAATGTTCGTTATATCGAAGGGGATTATTCCCGGCTGCCGGAGAGGACCGCGACGATCGATCTTCACTCGGCCAAGCTGGCTCTCCTCCTGGTGGACGTGCAGAACGACTTCTTGTCCGAGGCCGGAATGTACGATGCCAAGGGAGCAAACATCGACCAGGTTCGCACAATCGTCGAGCCGACTCGGAGGGTAGTGGAAGCCTGCCGACGCAGAGGTGTCAAGATTGTGTATACGCAGCATTGCTTTCGGTCCGACCTTTGCGATGTGGGAGCCGGGTGGGCCAACGCTTCTGATCTGCGCTCTCTGGTGCACAGGGGACAGGTTGCCCCAGGAACCAAGGTCGGTCCGAAGGATGTCCCCGCTGAGAAACTTGGATCGCTGATCCGGGGTACCTGGAACGCCGCTATTATCGACGAACTCGCCCCCCGGGAAGGAGACATCATCATTGATTCCAAGCACAAGTACACCGCCTTTTACCAGACCGATCTCGAGCTGATCCTGAGAACCCTGGGTATTGAGGCCCTGCTGATCGGGGGTGTTTCGACAGCAGTATGTGTAGAGTCTACGCTCAGGGACGCCTACTTTCGCGATTTCCTCTGCGTACTGTTGACCGATTGTACTTGGGAGAAGACAGCGGATCTGCAAGTTGCGTCGGAAACGATCGTGAAGCTGCACTTCGGTTGTGCGACGACCTCCTCCGAGGTGGTCAAAGCCTTGATCGAGGAGACGTCATGAGTGTCAAGCTCAGGTGCAATGGGGCCTGTCATTCGCTGTCTGCCGGTGACCGCAGCCTTCTGTCGGTGCTCCGAAATGACCTTGGACTCACCGGGGCAAAGAGAGGTTGCGACGACAAGGGGGAGTGTCGTACCTGTGCGGTGCTTCTGAACGATCAGCCGATACTTAGTTGCGTCTACCCGTTATCCAAGGTCGGCAATCGTCTTGTGACGACCATCGAGGGGCTAGCCCCTGCCGGTGGACTTCATCCTCTTCAGGAAGCCTTTGTGGAGCTCGGGGCTGCGCAATGCGGCTATTGCATTCCCGGCATGATCGTGACGGCAGAGGCCTTGCTGCGCCGCAATCCTTCCCCTTCCCGCTCGGAGGTCATCCGGGTGCTTCGCCACAATCTGTGTCGGTGCGGCGCGTACGGGAAAATTGCGGACGCGGTGCTCTACGGAGCTGCGCTGAGAAGGAAGGATTGCCAGCGAAAAGTCAGAGACCGGAGTGTTCATCTTGTCGGCTCCCATATTCCGCAGCTTGACGCACGGGAGAAGGTGACAGGGCAGACCAAGTATGTAGCCGACCTGACGATCCCCGGAATGCTTCATGCCAAAACTTTGCGTAGCCCGCATCACCACGCGCAGATTCTTGGTATCGACACGAGTGAGGCGGAAGCGATGGAGGGAGTAGAAGCAGTGATGACCCAGGCCGATACGGCTGGCCGTCCGCAACGACAGGATCAATACTTGATTCCGGTCATCCCCTCGGACCGGGTGCGTTATTTGGGCGAACCCGTGGCCGTTGTCGCCGCGGTGACCGAAGAGCTGGCCGAGCAAGCGCTGTCGAAGATCCGTGTGGATTACCAGATCCTCGATCATGTGCTCGAAATTGACGACGCGATTGCCCCCAACGCCCCGCAGCTTCACAAAGAAGGGAATTTCGGGTTTGTTGAGGAGTTGGTCAAAGGGGATATTGAGGCCGGATTTCTGGGCGCGGACGTTATCGTGGAAAGAACCTATCGAACCCCTATCCAGGAGCACGCGCCGATGGAAACCGAAGGGGCTTTGAGCTACTTGGATCCGGAAGGGATCTTGACGGTACTGGCCTGTACCCAGATCGCCTATGTGGTTCGAGACTCCATTGCCCATATTCTGGGTTTGCCGACGAACCAGGTTCGCGTGATCGGCACGCCGGTTGGGGGTGGTTTCGGGGGAAAATCCTCCGAGCTCTTCTTCTGCATCGCCAGCGCCATTCTGACTTGGAAATCCAAGAAGCCGGTTCGGCTTATTTACTCCCGGGAAGAGAGCCTGCTCAGCACGCGGAAGCGGCATGCCAGCTTGGTGAAGATCAAGACGGGGGCCACCCGCGACGGCAAGCTCGTTGCTGTGCAGGCTGAGGTTTTACTCAATAGCGGAGCGTATTCAGCGTTCCCACGATGCGTTATTCCTCGTCATGCCACCGAGATCATCACGGGACCTTACGAGGTGCCGCACGTCCGCGTGACGTGCAAAGAGGTTTGCACGAATACTCCGAAGGCCGGCTTCATGCGTGGACTGGCCGGCACGCAGATGGCCTTTGCCTACGAGCAGCAAATGGATCTTCTGGCCAAGGAGTTGGGGATCGATCCCTGGGAGCTCCGCTACCGCAATGCACTCCGCAAAGGTTCTACGGCTGCTGCTGGAAACACCGTGCAAACTGAGTCCGAGGACGTCACCAAGACGCTACTGGCGGTAAGGCCATACTACCGTGAACTCCTCGAAGAGGCGGCGGCTGTCAATGCCCGGGCGGGTAATTCGCCGTGGAGAAGGGGCGTGGGGTTGGCATGTTCGTGGCGCGGCCACGGTGTCTTTCTTCCAGCCGAAGCAACTGTTGAGTTGAACTCTGAGGGAAGGACGGTGGTTCGGGTCGGAGCCGCCAATCTGGGCACCGGTGCGCCCACGGGTCTGGCCATGATCGCCGCCGAGCAGTTGGGAGTTCCTGTGGATTCGGTTTCCGTGGTGGGTGGTGATACCCAGGAAGCCCCTTTCCCCTATATGACGGTCGCAGAGTCGACTATCTATTTGTGCGGAAAGGCTGTTTTCGAGGCGGCAACGGGTCTTCGGGCAGCTATTGTTCAAGCTGCTGCTGAACGGCTTGAGGAGCGGCCTGGCGACATAGAAATCGTGGAGAACACAGTGCGGTCTGTTTTCACCCCCAGCAAGAAGGTCTCATTGACAGATCTTGTTCAATACGCACAGGACAAGACCCCATTGCGGTGCCACGGTCGGTGGAGCTACAAGGACTACGAGGGCTATGTCAATATTTCCCCCAACACGGGCCAGCCCCTGTTTTCGCTTCTCTACTCTCACGTCACCGAGGTGGCGGTGGTGGAAGTGAACACGCAGACGGGTGAGACCCGAGTTCCTAAAGTGGTCTACTCGGGCAACACGGGAAAAGTGATCAATCCCTTGGGTCTGGAGACCCAGGTGGAAGGGGGGATTCTCATGGGTTTGGGGCTTGCCCTAAAGGAAGATTTCGTGCCCGGAAAGAGCGATACGTTTAAGCATTACCCCATTCCTCTATTTACCGACTCCCCCGAGGTTGTGGTGGTTTTTATGGACGATCCGGTCGACTCGGGGCCTTTCGGAGCCAAAGGAGCGGGTGAGACCCCCACGATGGCCGTCCCCGCCGCGGTGGCCAACGGCATTGCCGATGCAGCGGGCATTCGGATCTATCGGTTGCCTGCCACCCGCCGGCGGGTCCTGGCGGCTATGGCAAAATCGGAACGGTAGGAAGGAGGAGCGATGGCTCGTGTAAATTTGAACGGCGCGGCAATCAACTATGAGACAAACGGCGAAGGGCCGGCCATGGTTCTTCTTCATGCGAATCCCTTCGATCATTCCATGTGGTTGTACCAAATGCAGCGTTTCTCGGCCTGGTATCAGGTTATCGCTCTGGACTTAAGGGGATACGGAGGCTCCGAACGTACCACTGAATGCTCGCTGGAGATTATGGCGAAGGATGTGGCTAGACTCTGCGGAAAGCTCGGTATCGACAAGTGCATCCTGGCGGGAGTCTCTGTGGGAGGACAGATCGCCCTGCAGTTCGCGGTGGATTTTCCTGAGCTACTCTCCGCTTTGATTGTCGTTGGATGCGTCCCCTCGGGGAGAGATTTAGAGCAGGTTTTCGTACAGCGCATAGAAGGATACCGTCGAGAAGGCATCCCGACGTACTACGAAAAGCACCTGCGGGCATTGGTGAGTAATGAGTTCCAGGAAAGCGAGATCGGGAGGTATTTGGTCGACATGTTTCTTGAAAAGGCGCCAACGCTACGGGTGGAGCCAATTGCGGCCATCTTCGAATCTGTGAAGCAGTGGTCCGTCAAGGAGGATATTCACCGCATCAAAACCCCTACCCTGCTGATCGGTGGCGAGAAGGATGGTGCCTTGCCCGGTGTGAGGCAGATTCACTCCCTGATGCCGGAGGCCAGGTTTGCCATCATTCCTGGCGCGGGCCACGCGTGTTGTATGGAGGCACCCGCTACCTTCGATTGCATCGTCATGGAGTTCCTCAGGGATCATGGTTTGATGGAGCCTCGGGTGAATACAAGGATTGGGACGTAGGTTAGGGAGGGAAAAAGAATTGGCAATGCACAGGGACTTGCGTGACTGGATCGATGTCCTACGTGAACAGGGAGAGCTGGTGGATGTCCGCGGCGCCAGTTGGGACTTGCAGATCGGCGCACTGATCGAAATCGCCTGCCGGGAGAGCAAGGGGTTTCCCCCGGCCTTGCTGTTTCGGGATATTCCGGGTTATCCCGGGGATCGGCGGGTGCTTGGGGCTCAATTGGTGTCGCCGAAACGGATTGCGATTACGCTGGGTCTCCCAACCGAAATTTCGAATAGGCAAGAGTTGGCGGCCGCCTGTCGGCGAAAATTGGCAACGATGAATCTGGTACCCCCCGCGCTGGTGAAAACAGGGCCGGTTGCTGCGAACGTGTTGGAGGGTTCCGACGTTGACCTGCTCAGCTTCCCTGTGCCACGCCATCACGAGCTGGATGGAGGCCGATTCATCGGCACGGCACATTGCGTGATCACGAAAGATCCTGACGATGGCTGGGTAAACCTCGGCACCTACCGCTGCATGGTGCTGGGTCCTGATAAGTTTGCCCTTCACATGAGTCCCGGGAGAGATGGTCGGATCATGCGGGATGATAAGTATTTTCGCCGGGGAGAGCCCATGCCTGTGGCCATTGCCATGGGCGCAGATCCGGCGCTGTGGCTCGCCAGCATATCTGAGGTGCCCTGGGGTACCTCGGAATATGATTATGCCGGCGGACTTAAGGGGGAACCCTTAGAGGTCATGCCTGGCCCTCGCACGGGGCTTCCCATCCCCGCCAGGGCTGAGATCGTGATCGAAGGCATATGCTATCCTGGCGAATTAGAACCGGAAGGACCGTTTGGCGAGTGGGCAGGATACTATGCCAACCGGGGTCTCCTGCCAGTGCCCGAGCCCGTTGTACACGTCTTGGGGGTGATGCATCGAGACGAACCGATACTGACCTGCGCCCATCCGGCAAAGCCGCCGAGCGACCTGTCCTTTCCGGAGTCCGTCTTTCGTTCCGCGACCATGTGGGACCAGATGGAAAAGGCCGGAGTCCCCGGCATTCGAGGAGTCTGGTGTCACGAGGTGGGCGGGGCGCGACTCTTCAACGTAGTCTCCATAGAACAGCACTATGCAGGCCACTCGCGCCAAGCGGGGATGGTTGCTTCCCAATGCCGGTCAGGGGTATACATCGGCCGCTACACCGTCGTTGTGGATGATGACATAGACCCCTCGAATCTGTGGGAAGTGGTTTGGGCCATCGTCACTCGTTCCAATCCTGAGCGCTCTATTGAGATCACACGCTGGTGTCGCAGTAGTTCGGCGGACCCCGCGGCATCCCCCTATTTAAAGGATCAGGAATCCAACCCCACGAATATTTATACATCCAAGGCCATAATCGATGCCTGTTGGCCTTACGAATGGCGGGAGCGTGCTTGCCCTGTGGCCCAGATTAGTCCCGGGCTTAGAAAGGAAATGTCTGCCAAATGGTCTGATGTCCTGGCAAACATTGTCAGATGAGGAGAAGCAGCATGGGCCAAGACTTGGATTTGAGCATCAATAATGGGCTCGTTGTGGCGCCCCAGGGACGCGTCCATGCCGATATTGGCATTCGCGAGGGGAAAATCGTGGCTCTGGCAGGTTCTGGTGAGTTGGGTCGGAGCAAGCGGACTATAGATGCTTCCGGGAAGTGGGTGTTGCCAGGGGTCATAGATCCCCATGTTCACTTCCATATGTGGGAGCGGCCTTTCGAAGGGGACGTCATTTCTGAAACCCGAGCTGCCGCCGCGGGCGGAGTGACCACCATAGGTCTGTACGTTCTTTTGAAAGATGATGGTCAAACGGCGGCCATCTTTGAGCGTGGCGGCGGGCGGATAGATAGTGCCGCGGAGTACCGCGAGGAATACGAGCGGCACGCTGTGGTGGATGCCTATCTGCAGGTGATGCTTCCGGAAGAAAATCTTGATCGTAGCATCCTGGCGGCGCACCGTGAGGGTATTCGGTTTTTCAAAGTGACCTGGGGACGGAAGCAATTCAACGACAAGTGGGTTTTGCGCGCTTTCGAAACAATTGCTCGCTTGGGTAAGCCATGCCGGGCGATGGTGCACGCGGAGAATCTAGATCTGTGCGAAGAGTACATAGAGAGAGTTCGCTCGAGCGGACGGAACGACCCGGCTGCCTGGACGGATGGACGACCATCCTTCTGCGAAGCAGAGCACATGGATCGCTATATTCGTCTCGCTGTTCAGGCACGATGTCCCCTTTATTTCGTGCATATCACCATTGGAGAAGGGGTGGACATCGTAGCGAGGGCAAAAGCACAAGGCGCGGACGTGATCGGCGAAACCTGTCCCCAGTACCTCACGCACACGGTCGACACCCCCGTATTTCAGAGGGCGCCTCAACTTGCCAAAGTGAATCCTCCTATCCGAGACGCCGCGAGCAACCAGAAGCTGTGGGACGGGCTTGGACAAGGGATTTTGGAATGCGTTGGGTCGGATCACTCGCCCAGAACCCTGGCAGAGAAAAAGGGGACCGTATGGGAGGTTCCGCCAGGTCTCGGGAATACGACGGAGATGATTCTGCCCGTGCTCATTTCCGAGGGGGTCAGCAAGGGGCGTTTGTCTCTGGAGCAAGCTGTTGCGATCAGTGCTTACAATCCTGCCAGGAGGTTCGGTCTTTATCCCAGGAAGGGCGTATTGTGTCCGGGCTCTGACGCGGACGTGGTGATCGTGGACCCCAATAAGAAAGTCAAACTGGATGCTTCCCTGCTTCACTCCCGATCGGATTATTCCATTTATGAAGGATGGGAGTTCCAGGGATGGCCCACATGCACCATTGTGCGAGGCCGGGTGGTGGTTGAGGATGGAGAAATTGTATGCGAAGGAGGCACTGGCCTGTGCTTAACATCCTGAGGAGGTAGCCGAAGTTGATACCAGCGGGATATTCCAAGTATGAAAAAGTGGTGACGGTTGGCTGTGTTAACTTTCGCACTGTTTGGGGTGAGAAGACTACGAATTCGAAGCGGATCATGGAGTTAACAAAGCAAGCGGCTTCCCTAGGCTGCAATTTGGTCGTGTTCCCCGAGCTGGCACTCACCGGTTTTGAATGCCCCGGTGAATGCGGGATGCACAGGTCCGAAGCCGAGACGATACCAGGCTCTTTCACCGAATCGCTCGCCGAGCTTGCCAGAAGTTTGGACATCTACGTTGTGGTGGGCATGCCTGAGCGGGATCGCAGCAGCCCGGAATCCATCTTCATCTCCAATGTGATCGTGGGGCCGGAAGGCGTGCTGGGGGCCTATCGCAAGCTCAGTTTTGCGGACAGGTCTGCGGCGTGTTTTCGGGCCGGAGACCGTCTACCCGTATTCGAAACGCGCTATGGCCCGGTGGGTATCCAGACCTGCTCAAATATGTGGATGTTTCCCGAGCTGAGTCGGATTCTGGCTCTGAAAGGGGCAAGACTGATCCTCACTCCCACTGCGAGCCCATCGGGACCAGGGAAGCCCTTCTTCTTGGTTCAGCAAACCGGGGCGCGGGCAACAGAGAACGGCGTTTTCACGGCCAGTGCCAATTTGGTAGGGAAAGAAGTGAACCTTTCCTACTATGGGCACAGCACGATCGCAGGACCGGCTCACCCGCGAATGGCCCATATCTTCGCAGAGGCTGGGGAAGAAGAGGAAATCATCAGCGCGACTTTAAACTTTGAGCAACTCCATGCGTTTCGAGAAAGCCTCCGTTTCCCTTACGGGCTTCCAATTCAAATTGTTCTCCGAGAACTGGAAGCTATCAACCGGAATTGGACCGAATCGGACAGGATATATCCCGAGACCCCACTCTATGAGCTTTTTGAATAGGAATCCTATTTTTGGTTGCGGAGTTCCGGTCTTGCCTTTGACGAGAAGCTTTTGGCGAAAATAAGATTCACGTCCTTTCGTTGCCGTAGCCTCCGTAGAGGGAGAACTATCTTGACAGTATGCAGGGCTTTCGCTATCTTCGGGTGTATCGCATATCGTATGCAATATCCAACTGGTTCCGATCTTCGGGGATTTCGAGCTGCCTTTGTTGGCGGTTCGGAGGGGGGTCTCCGGTGAAGGATTTGAGATATCGGACCATGCCGGAGATTGCCTCGCAGAGCATCAAGCGGGCAATCCTGGAGGGAAAGATCAAGCCGGGCGAGCAGTTGCGGCAGGACGCGCTGGCCTCCCGGTTCGGTTTTAGCCGCTCCCCCATCCGCGAAGCGCTCCTCTGCCTGGAGGCGGCCGGCCTCGTGACCTTCGAACCCCATCGCGGGGTGACCATTCCCGTCCTCAATGTCAGCGAACTCCAAGAAATCTTCGATCTGTGGATCCTCATCGAGGGGAAGGCCGCCGCCAGCGGAGCCTGCAATCTCACAGCAGCCGACATCGAGAATCTGAAGGGTCTTTATAAAGAGATGAACGATCCGGACCGGGACCCCGCAGATTGGATCGATCTCAACAAGCGCTTTCACGAGATGATCTACCATGCTTCAGCAAAACGGAGCTTTTGCCGGGCGATCTCCAACCTAGCAGACCGCGTCGATCCGTACATCCGGATCTCGATTCAGGATTTGCTTGTGCGCAAATCGTCCCAGAGGGAGCACAAGGCCATCCTAAGCGCCTGCCGGGAAAGAGACGGGAAAAGAGGGTTCAGGCGGCTACCGAGGCACACTATCGCCGCGTTTTCCGGGATCTAACCGAGAAGCTGCAGAAGGCGGCCTACTACGAAAGTCTCAATTCCAAACAGCGGGATCTGCCCGGGAAAGGAGAGGGGAACCATGGAAGAAAAAACGAGCAGCTACGAGGGCGATCTTCGCTTTGCCAAAGAGGCTGAGCAGGAACGGAAAAGCTCCCGCAAGGTCCTCCGGAAGCGGGAATGGAAGTCCGAGGAAACTCGCCACACGATCTACACGGAGCTCATCTCACCCGGCAACGGCTTTCACATCAAGACGCTGACGACCTTCATTAGTGAGATTGTGCCGGGGGGTGTCACCGGCATGCACCGTCATGCCAATGAGGCTGCCATCTACATTTTGAGCGGCCGGGGACACAGCATCGTGGATGACGAGAGGATCGATTGGGAAGAAGGAGATTCCATGTGCATCCCGATGATGGCCTGGCATCAGCACTTCAACGCGGACAAGGAAAAGCCGGCCCGCTATCTGGCCGCTATCAACGAGCCCCTGATGAAGTACATGGGGCTTTTCATGATGGAACAAAGAGAGGACAAGAAGTTCTAATGAGACTGCCGGTTGTTGAAACTTCTGAGGGGGGAAGGTAATGACAAACCAAGCGACGGCAACGGAGTTGGAGCAGTTCGCCACATCTCTTGATGAGGACATCAGGCAGAGGCATCCATGGGTCCATTCCCGCTGGTCTCAACTTCTGCTAACGGGCAAATTGTCCCGGCAGAACTTGCAGGAGTTTGCTTTGGAGTTCGAACACTTTCTGCGGGCCGCCCCGCGCCACTTTTTCTGCCTGGGGTCTAATTGCCCTGACATCATCCCGGACGATCACGATCTTAGGCGGATCTACGCCCTAAACCTCCTGGATGATATGGGGGTGGTGGAAAGAGAGAAGGATCATTTCCAGAAGTTTCGTAATTTCTGCTACCACATCGGCCTGAAGGCCGATCAACTGGAGCGCTCGGTGCCTCTCCCCTCAACCATCGCCTTTAATGTCGGGCTCATGTATCTCGCCCGCAATCTCCCCCATGAGGAGGCCATGGCCGCGCTGCAGTGGGCCACGGAATCCCTCTTCTATTTGCGCATGACCGAGCCTTGGGAGAAAGCCCTGATCGAGCAGTACGGGATTCCCCGAGAAAAGCTCTTCCTGCCGCCCATCGAGGAGGAAGAAGAGCACGTGATGCCGGTCCGCAAGGCGGTCTTGGAATACGCCACGAGCACCAGGGCCCAGGCGCGCATCCGGGAGATCTTCCGGACTACTTTTTCCATCTGGAGCGTTTTCTTTGAGGGGCTCTATCACAATACCATCGAAAATCGCGGGGAGGATGCGGTCCGGTTTGCGTGAGTCGAACTGTGGAAAGCACCAGGGAGGAGAGCCCGATGGCTGTGGAACCCCCCATTGAGTATTCGCCGATCATACAGAGAAAGCCGATCCAGTGGCCGAGCGGAGCCCGGATAGCCGTCTGGATTATCCCCAATATCGAGTACTTCCGCTACGATCTCCACTCCCCGGCCGCCCTGAACCCGGTCTCGGCTCAGTGGATCCCCGACACCTGCAATTACTCCTGGCGCGATTACGGGGTCCGGGTTGGAGTGTGGAGGATGATGGAGGTGTTGGACAAATACGGGATCCGGGCCACCGTGGCGCTCAACTCCCGGGTCTGTGAGTTCTACCCGCTGATCGTGCGCGAGGCCATGAAGCGGGAATGGGAGTTCATGGGCCACGGAGAGACCAACTCAATTCGCCTGTACGGAATCGAGGAGAGTGAGGAGCAAAAAATTATCCGCTCGACCATTGAGGAGATCAAGACCTTTGCTGGAAAGGCCCCCCGCGGCTGGCTCGGGCCGGGTCTGGCCCAAAGCTTTAAGACCTTGGAGCTGCTCGCGGAAGCTGGGATCGAGTACGTAGGGGATTGGGTCAATGACGACCAGCCCTATCCCTTTCAAATCCCCGGTCATACCCTTTTGTCCATGCCATATCCTCTGGAGATCAACGATATCTTGATCTTCGTTTACAACTACCGCTCGGCGGAAGACTTCGTGACCATGGTGAAGGATCAGTTCGACACCCTGTACAACGAAGGAGTGACGAACGGGCGGGTCCTCGGCATCGCGCTTCACCCGTACATTATCGGGGCCCCCTTCCGGATCAAGGCACTGGACCGGGTTCTGGAATACATGGCAAAGCACCAGGGGGTCTGGTTTGCGACCGGGAGTGAGATCGTGGACTGGTACAAGGAGCACAACCTTTAAG
>DATEAK010000035.1:0-5548 GCA_035288405.1 bacterium
CGGGCGCGGATTTCACGCTCTACCGGAGCAATCATCGCTTCAGACTCGGCAACCGTGGCGGTTTTGGCCGTGATCCGTACGTGGACTCCGGTGTGTGTCGCATAGGTGGCCGCGGTAGGGTTGGAAGAGTGAATGAGGTCCCGGATCTCCTCCTCGACGAGGGATTCGCCGATTCCCAGCATCTTCAAAGTGCGGGAGTGGATCGTGTGCGTGATGCAACCCAGGGTCCGAAGCCGGGGAACGATTTCTTCCTCCCACATGCGGCTCATTTCCACCGGCACTCCGGGCATCGTGGCCAGGATCTTGTCCTCTTTTGCGACCAGCCAGCCGGGGGCGGTTCCGTATCGGTTTGGAAGGAAAGAGGCGGAGGGAATGCGGCTGGACTGCTTAAGGCGGCCTGGGGGCATGGGAAGACTTCTTCCCTGCGAGACATAAGAAGCTTCCTGTTCCCGGGCCTGGTCAGGATCGATGGCGAGTGGTTCCCCCAGTGCGTCCGCAATGGCCTCGCGTGTCAGGTCATCTTCCGTAGGTCCCAGTCCTCCGGTAATCAGGATGAGCTGCGAGCGACCCCAGGCTCGTGCAATGGCCTCAGTAAGGCGTTTCCGATTGTCTCCCACCTGGGAGACCCAGCATAGGTCAATCCCGTAGCGCGCCAGCTGAGTGGCCAGGTAAGAAGCATTCGTGTCCGTATGGCCTAGGAGAAGTTCGGTGCCTACGGAGAGGATTTCGGCGATCATTAGTTACCTCCTGCCTGCTCATTATAGGAAGTTGTTCGGAGAAAGGGAAGGTCAGGTCCTCGGGAGTGCCCCCTTGGGCTCTCGAACGGCTTGCGGCGAGACTTTTCCCAGCCGAAGCGAGGGTTTATCGAGCGCAACCCGTTATATCGCCTGCGGGGGCAACTCCCTCGGACTGAAAACCCTGTAGGGGCACCCCTGCGCCTGCCTGTGCGTGTCCGCACGCAGACAGGTGGGTGCCCTCTGTTGCCAGCCCCGGCGGTCATGGTGGCAATTGTCCTCGGGGTGGTTCCGTGATATGCTTTTTTCACGTCGGCATTCGATGTACAATCACCGGACTGGGGGTGGGCCATGGAAATGAAAACGGTCAAGCTGGAAAAACCCGGAGACGTCAACCTGATCCTGGGCCAGTCTCATTTCATCAAGACGATTGAGGACCTGCACGAGGTGCTGGTGACGGCCATTCCCGGGATCAAGTTCGGATTGGCTTTTTGCGAGTCTTCGGGCCCTTGCCTGGTGCGGGCGAGCGGCACCGATCCGGAACTGACGGAACTGGCCAAACGGAATGCCTTGAACCTGTCGGCGGGACATTGCTTTTTGATTCTGCTGGGGAACGTTTTCCCCGTGAACGTGCTCAACGCGGTGAAGAACGTCCCGGAAGTTTGCCACGTCTTTTGTGCCACGGCAAATTCGGTGGAGGTCGTGATCGGTGAGTCTGCACAGGGCCGGGGGATCCTCGGAGTCATCGATGGAGAGAAATCCAAGGGGATCGAAGGTCCTCAAGACGTGGCAGCCCGGAAAGAACTTCTGCGCAAGATCGGCTACAAGCTGTAGGAGAAAATTCGTGTCCAGCAAGACGCCCTTTCATGACCACAACCACGCCCGCGAATTTGACCGCAGAATGGGGGAATCCAGTAGCCGTGCAATGTTGATAGAAGAGATGATCGGTCACCTCAGGCCGCGGGGAACGGAAAAAGTCCTGGATATGGGGGTGGGGACGGGCCGGGTGGCCCGGGTTCTCCTGCCGCGTTTGCCTCGGGGTTTGTTGGTGGGTGTTGATGCTGCACCGGCCATGCTCCATGTGGCCGGGGAACACAAGGCGGCAGAAGGAACCGGTAACTTTCTCCTGGTCTGTGGCCGGGGAGAGAATCTTCCCCTGAAAACAGGATCCCTGGATCTGGTGGTCTCGGTTTTCACCCTTCATCACTTCAAGCGCAAGGGGGTGGCACTGAGAGAAGCTCTCCGGGTCTTACGGCCGGGTGGAATGATCATGATCCTGGATCCGCTGATTCGCGAGCCGGTGGACCCGGTGGATGTAGAGGTCTCCCATTTGATCCAAAACGTCTTTCGCCGCACCCATGGCCCGGAATTCTGTCTGTTGCCTCTCTCGGAGATGCGCCAAATGCTGTTCATGTCCGGGTTTTCGGAAATCACGGTCCGGACGCGTCCCTTGGCATTTGAGGGGGACCCTGTGAACAAGGCGCCTATGGGGAAACACTGGTATGAAGCGGCCGAGGCGGCCAGAGATCACCCGTCCGAGGAGGTTCGCCGCCGTTTTGAAGAGTCCTATTTTCAACTCCCCTTGGAAGAAGAACCGGAGCCCACGCTTACCGGTACTCTCTCTTTCGCATTCGTCTCCGGTGTAAAGAGGGAGTGACTCGGAATTCATGCCGGAGCTTCCTGAAGTTGAGACGATTCGCCTGACGCTTCTCCCCCAGGTGAAGGGGTGCAGGATCGAAGGCCTTACCGTTCTCAAGGGAAGTTTACGCCAGCCTGTCAGTACTCTTCGCCTGAAACGCCATGTGGTTGGACATCGCGTGGAAGAGATCGAGCGCCGGGGGAAGTTTCTCATCTTCCGTCTCGATTCCCCGCATGTGCTTGTGTGTCACCTGGGGATGACGGGAAGATTGCGGATCGAGCAGTCGGATGCGCCACCGCGTCCCTATGACTGCCTCCTGTTCCACCTGTCCGGAAGAAAAGATCTGCGCTACGAAGACAAGCGCCGCTTTGGCTTGGTTTTCTGTGAGCGTGGGGAAATGCTGGCCCGCAATCCTTCCTTGCGAAACATCGGCCCTGAGCCCCTCTCGGAATCTTTGCCTGAACATTACCTGTGGATGAAAGCGCGGGGTCGTCACCTGCCGGTAAAGAACTTCCTCATGGACAGCCGGACCATTGCCGGGGTGGGGAATATTTATGCGAATGAGGCCCTGTTTGCCGGTCGCGTCCGCCCGAGCCGTCCGGTATCCAGGCTCTCGCGACAAGCCTTTGCCCGTCTGACAGATTCGCTCCGTCAGATTCTCCGGAAGGCCATTGAGGAGCGTGGAACTTCTTTCTCCGATTATATGGACGGCGACGGAAAGCCCGGGAATTTCCAGGTCCGGCTGCAGGTCTATGGGAGAGAGGGAGAGGCCTGCTCCATATGCGCGACGCCGATCCGCCGCATCGTGCAGGCCGGGCGGAGCAGCTTCTTTTGCCCCCACTGCCAGAGTTGACTGAGGTTAAGTTTCAGAAGATTGGACAGCCACTTCGGCCGGAACGCGATGAGGCGCTCGCAGGCGCGACTCGGCGCGAAGGCGCCATGCCAGGAATGCAGCAACCGGGATGACCAGTCCAACCACGTTCAAAGCTCCTCCAATCCCAATATGGTCCCCGAGGACTCCAACCAGCGTGGAGAGAAGGCTCCCGACCATCCAGGCGAATCCCAGCATGATGCTCGAAGCCATGCTGGCGCTGGCGGGCAGCATTTCCTGGGCGAGGGCGATCGTCACGGCCAGCGTCGAAAGGAGGACGAGGCCGGTGAGCCCGAGAAAAACGAAGCTGATGGGTCCGGAGGTGTGCAGGAAGAGGTAGAAGACGGGGAAAGACAGGGTCATGGCGGTCAAGATGACATGCCGGCGTCCCCAACGGTCCGAGCTGTATCCCCCGAGCAGGCTGCCCACGGCTCCCGAGGCCAGGAAAATCGTGCTGGTGGCTCCGGCCTGAATCAAGCTCAACCCTTTTTGTGTGTACAGCAACGGCAGAAAGGAAGCCAGAGCCGACATGAGACCGCTGCGCAGGATCTCGATGAGGCAGACGTACAACAGGGGCTTCCCGGCCTTTTGCACGGATCCAGCTAGTTCCTTGAAACTTCCCTTTCTACCGGGTCCACTTGGTGCAGGGCAGTACAGGAAAAGCAGACCGACCACCAGGAGGATGGGCAAGAAAGTGTACTGGAGTTGGACCATGCCGTAGCGTGAGGCGACATAGGCAGCAACCAACGGGCCCGTGGCATAGCCGAATCTTCCCCCCATCATGAATATGGAGACACCGAACCCCCGGCGACCGCTGGAAACCTGACCCGCCATAGCCGCGGCTTGGGGGTGAAAAATGGCCGCGCCGACCGCCGAGAGAAGTATGAGGACCAGCAGACTCTCGTAGTTCCAGGCTCTGCCGATCTGGGCGATAAAGAAGGCCGCAATGATCGGCCCTGCGAGAATGAAGATCCGGTTGCGGAACTTGTCCGCCAGGAATCCGAAGAAGGGCTGGCCCAAACCGGACATGAGCGTGCTCAGAGTCACCAGGACCCCCACGAGGGCCAGAGAGAGGTGAAACTTCACCAGCAGGAGAGGGAGGAGAGGGGCTAGAAAGCTGCTGTAGGTATCGATGGAGAAGTGACTGAAGGTGACCAGAGCCAGCCTGGGAGCATTGAAGTGTTCGGGCTGTGGAATCTTTTGGGAAGCCAAACGTTCTACCTCAAGTGAGAATTCGGACCTTCGAATTGCGTTCCGTACTGTAGGGAAATCCAGGAGGGTTGTCAAGGATCTGGTCATTTTCCTTGACAGCCATCTCAAGCAAGGCTTAACTTTCAAATAATTCTGCCCCTCGCCTTTCAGGGGAAAGGGGAGGGTGAGGGGGAATTCAAACCGAGAGGAGAAACTCAATGCCGTACCAAGAATCGAGCAACGAGCTTTCGGACGAAGTGCGCGATATGCACCGGGCGATTGAATCATTGAAGGAGGAACTGGAGGCCATTAATTGGTACAACCAGAGGGTCGATGTATGCAAGGACAAAGAACTGAAGGCGACCCTTGCTCACAACCGGGATGAAGAGAAAGAACACGCCTCCATGATCCTGGAGTGGATCCGCCGCAAAGATCCTACCTTTTCGAAAGAACTGAAAGATTATCTATTCACGGACAAACCGCTTGCCCACGAGTAAGCGGGAGCATAGAAGAAATTGTTCTGACTGCTACTTCACCTTTGTCCTCTCCCCCTTTGGGGAGAGGACAGGCGTTAAATTCCCTCTCCCTTTTTGGGGGAGAGGGGAGGGTGAGGGGGAGATGAGCAAGGTAGCTTCCCACAGAGACTCCGGGTTCCGAAGGCCATTTTGGAGGAGGCCCGTATGGAAGTGGGGGATGAAGTGAACGTGTCTGTTCGGGGTCGGAGAATCGTGGTTGAACCCGTGAAGAAAGTCCGTGGCAAGTATAACTTGAAGGCGCTGGTCTCAAGGATGCCGAAAGACTATCGAGTCCAAGAAGTTGATTGGGGCCCCTCCGTCGGGAAGGAAGAATGGTAAGTGCCGCCATATATTCCGAAAAAGGGCGATTTCGTCATTCTCACCTTCGACCCTCAGTCCGGCCACGAACAAAAGGGGAGGCGTCCCGCACTGGTCGTGAGCAATACCCTATTCAATAAACATACGGGCCTCGCCCTTGAGATCATCCAGCAACCGGGGCAGCGCAAGCGCCTGTATGTTTCTCTCAAGCATAAATGTCTCTTCCCCTGTATGGATTACATACAAGCGCTGAAGTTTCAGGTCTGAAAGGGCGCTTCGC
>DATEAK010000036.1:0-4613 GCA_035288405.1 bacterium
GGCCCCGCGGGAAGCGGGTGCAGATCCTGACGAACTCGGGAGCTGCCGGGATCTTGATGGCGGATGCGGGGTCGGAGCTGGGACTGGAGTTTCCCGATCTAGCCCCGGAGACCATCGAAAAGCTGAAGAAGGTCATGCCTCCTTTCGCCACTCTTTCGAATCCCATGGACCTCACGGCGGAAATCGTGGCCCGGCCCGGTCTTCTCAAGGACGCCGCCGAGTTGATTGCGACTGACCCGAACGTGGACAATCTGGTGATCTACCTGGGGTTTGTCCCGGGGGCCCATGAAAGGCTGGCCCGAAACGTTGTGGAGGTGGCTCGGAGCACGGACAAGCTGGTCATGGTGACCTGGTTTCCCTTTCCTCCTCTCGAGGCCCGGCAGATCCTGTCCCAGGCCGGTGTTCCTCTGTTACCGGAGCCGGCGCGAGGGATGCGGGCTTTGGGAAAGATGGCCCAGTATGTGGCCACGCGGGAAAAAGTCCTCTCCCGTGCACCGGAGCAGCCCACGAGGAATCATGGGCGCGTGGAAGAGGTCTGGAAAATTCTGGATGGAGAAAAGCGGGAGGGACGAAAATTCTTGAGCGAGGTGGAGGCCAAAGCGTTGCTCAAAGCATGGGGACTCACAGTCCCCAAGGGAGGACTGGCGCGCAGTGCGGGCGAAGCCCGCTCCTTGGCCGAGAGCATCGGCTGGCCCGTGGTGATGAAGGTGTCTTCTCCGGACCTGTTGCACAAGACCGAAGCAGGCGTGGTGCGGTTGGGCCTTTCCAATCCGGCGCAGGTCGAGCAGGCTTTCAGTGAGGTTATGGAAAAAGCAAAACGGTGGAATCCGGATGCTCGGTTGGATGGAGTCCTGGTGGAGGAAATGATTGGCGGGCAGTCCAGGGAAGTCATTGTGGGTGCCCGGCAGGATGTGCGCTTTGGACCCGTGGTGACCTTCGGCCTGGGGGGAATCCTCGTGGAAGCTATCCGGGATTTCGCCGTCTGGCCCGCTCCCCTGACGGTGGATGAAGCCTCTGAAGTGATCCGAAAAATCCGCGCGTATCGAGCTCTCACGGCATTCCGCGGCCGCCCGGCCGCCGACTTGGATGCACTGGCTCAGGTGCTGTGCCGGGTTGGGGCACTGGCCTATGAATTGAAAGACCGCATTGCCGAGATCGAGATCAATCCCCTTTTCGTTTTACCGGCAGGAGAAGGCGTGCGCGTCGGTGATGCCCTGGCCGTATTGCAGTGAGTTGCCGGCCTGAGCGTCCTCTGCTTCCCGTAAAAAACTGGTCGGGAAAAAGGAGAAGAGGTAGAGTTGCCAGGTGGGATACGGGAGAAAGGAAGGTGAGTGGGAACCGTGACCGGAGTTATCCTGGCCGGTGGCCAGAGCAAGCGTATGGAGCGCCGCAATAAGGCGTTGTTCCCCCTGGGCCGGGAGAGCATCATCGCATGCACGGTTCGATTGTTCCGCCGTCTGTTTGACGAGGTTCTGATCATCACCAATACGTTTGACCCCTACCAAGATCTGGGCTGCCGCCTCGTCGCCGACATTTTGCCGGGCAACGATTCTCTGGGTGGGCTATATACGGGTCTTATGGAAGCCAAGAGCAGTCACAGCTTTTTGGCGGCCTGCGATATGCCGTTTCTCAACGAGAAGCTCATCCGCCGGCAGATGGAGCTCTGCGAAGACTACGATGTCGTCATCCCGGTTTCCAGTTATGGTTACCAGCCCATGCACAGCATCTACTCCAAGAACTGTATCGGTCCCATAGAACGTCAGATCCAGCAGGGGGATCTCAAGATTGTCCGATTTTTTCCCGAGGTTCGGGTGCGCGAGTTCGGCGTCGAGGAGATCCACCCGATTGATCCTGAGGAACTCTCTTTCTTTAACGTGAATGCACCGGTCGATTGGGAGCAGGCTCAGAAATTGTCCGACTTGTGGGAGCGCCGGCAAGAAGGGGGAGGGGATTGAGATGCTAACGGTGAATGAAGCGCTCGAGGTGATCTGCAGTTCCGTAAAACCTTTACCTCCCCGCAGAATTCCTCTCCTGGAAGCGGCAGGGTACGTGTTGGCGGAGGATGTTCTGGCGGATTTTGACATTCCCCAGGCACCTAATTCAGCCATGGACGGCTACGCGATCCATGCCGAGGACTCCGCTGGAGCCTCACGAGAAACTCCCGCGAAGCTTAAGGTCATTGGTGAGCTGGCTGCGGAATCGCTGAGGGAGTCGTCTTTCCCTCGGGGATCTGCCGTGCAGATCATGACCGGAGCGAATATTCCTCCGGGTGCCGATGGCGTGATCCCCGTCGAAGACACCGAACGGGAAGGAGACACCGTTCTTCTCTTCAAGACGGTGCCCAATGGCAGTTGCATTCGTCCCGCGGGAGAGGATGTACGCCGGGGCGAGACGGTGATCCCGGCGGGGGCTCTCCTGGGTCCGGGACACATCGGGATGCTGGCTTCCCTGGGCCGCAGCGCCGTCTCCGTGCAGGGTCCGGCGGAAGTTGCGATCTTAGCCACGGGCAATGAGATCATCCAAATCGATGAGCCCATGGCTCCCGGCAGGATTCGCAACTCGAACAGCTATGCGCTGGCCGCGCTGGTAAAGAAATATGGCGCCAGGCCCCGCATGCTCGGGATCGGGCGGGACTCGTTCGAAGCCCTGCTGGAGAAGCTCCGGGAAGGAGTGAGCGCGGATATGCTTCTCACCACCGGCGGAGTTTCCATGGGGAATTACGATCTGGTGCAGGAGTCTCTCAAGCGTCTCGGGGTTCAAGTAAAATTTTGGAAAGTGTCCATCCAGCCGGGAAAACCTCTGGTCTTCGGGTTGTTCGGGGAGAAGCCCGTGTTTGGTTTGCCGGGTAATCCGGTTTCTGCGATGGTTTGCTTTGAGGAATTCGTCCGCCCGGCGCTCATGATCCTTCTGGGCAGGCAAGACCGTTTTCTTCCGGAGTCCACCGCCGTCGCCGAGGAAGATTTTCGATCCTCGCCGTACCGCACTCAGTTCGTTCGCGGAGTGGTCAGCAGGGGCGAAGGAGGATTACGGGTGAGGAGCACGGGTTCTCAGGGTTCCCACCTGCAGCACTCCATGGTGCGGGCCAATGTATTTGTCGTGGTTCCTGCCGGTACGGAAACAATCCGCCGTGGAGACTGTGTCCGAGTACAACTCTTTAATTTGAATTTTTTGGGATAAAAAAAGGCTGCCCCGCTCCGGGATTATCCGGAGCGAGGCAGCTAAAGGAATCCGCTCGGGATCAGAACGAGATATTACCGGACCGTGTCTTTGAGTCCCTTGCCGGCCTTGAAGCGGGGAACCTTGCGAGCAGCAATGTGGATGGCCTTGCCGGTCTGGGGATTCCTGCCCGTGCGGGCTTTCCTCTTCGCTACGGAAAAGGTTCCAAACCCGACCATGGTGACGGGCTTTCCCCTCTTGAGACTGGCCTTGATGCTGTTGAGTAAAGAGTTCAATGCTTCTTCCGCAGCCCGGTTCGTAATCTTGGCGTCCTTCGCCATCTTAGCGGTGAGTTCAGCCTTTGTCATACGACCCTCCTTCCCATGGAATGAATGACTCTGGTTTACAGGATTACATAATGCGGCTGGTATTCCAGACGCAAATCACACTGTATCGGTATCTCCGGCTGGAGATCACCTCCCTCCCTGAGCTAAAAAACTTTCGAGGACCTGTCGATCGCTCTTGCTGAGGGATCCCCAATTGACTCCGAACTTGTAAACCGTCTCGGATCCCTCCGCGGACCGATCGTACCAGCTGGCCTCACCCCGGGTTCTCAGGGGGGGTTGATCCGGGTGGAGTTCCACCTCAATTTCCAGTTTGTTCTTATACATCGAGGTGGCATGATGGAAAATATGGAGGCCGTCAATGTGCACCGTGTTGGTCCCGATACACAGACCCCCGGGAGACATGTCGATAACTTTCCCGTCGATGATTCGAGAAGAAATAGCAGGATTTTTGCCGTCCAGAATTCTGAACTTGACGGTGGCATGGACGGCTTGCCGGCCGTGTTTTCGGCGCTCACTGGCTTGTAGGAGTTTTTTAAAGAATTTCAGCATGGCCCTACCTTACAGGATTTCCTGTCCAGGAAAGGCCTCCCCGATGACAGGAAATTCGCGGGCGGGGTGAGGGAGCTGCTGGGTCCCCTCCTGCTGCTTTCCGGGAGAAGCCGTCAATGTCATCGTATGGAGTCTTCTCCAGCGCAGAATATCAATGGCTTTACCACACGCTCTCGGAAGTTGTCAAGCAAAAACGAGGCCTTCGCTTTGCGCGAGCGCTCGATAAACCGTTTGACATGGTGGAGGTCGAAAGCTAACGTTCCAAGGAAAGAGCCGGAAAATTCCGGGGATGAGAGATGAAATGGCCTGTTTCTTAAGGCTGGGGGAAAGCGTGGTTGGTATGAGACACGAGTGGTACCGGCTCCTGAGATGAAAAAGAAGTTTGTGCCGACCGAGAACATGCTGCCGGACACCTCAGCACAGAGCAGCAAGGAGGAGGGAGCAAGTCCTGCCGACTTGGAGGTGTCCCGGGCTCTCGACCTCTACCTCCGGGATACCCTGGGATCCGTCTTCCGTAACATGAACGGCTTCCAGCCGGGCCGGCGCAAGCCCGTGAAGCGC
>DATEAK010000037.1:0-6668 GCA_035288405.1 bacterium
AGCCCCGCGGCCTCTTCGGCTACATCCGGGTCTTCGGCGGCTACTGCCGCCACCTTCTCTCCGATAAACCGCACTCGATCTTTGGCCAGTACGGGCATGTCGTAAAGGCGGCGGCCGATGAGCAGGTCGGGGATGTCTTGAGCGGTGATGACGGCCAGGACTCCCGGCAAAGCGCGGGCTTTGGAAGTATCGATCTGAAGAATTTTTGCGTGGGGCAGAGGACTGCGCAGGACTTTGCCCCAGATGATCCCGGGCAATAACAGATCTGCTGTGTATGTGGCGCTTCCGGAGACCTTGGCAGGACCTTCAACCCGGCCTATGGGTTTACCGACGACAGAGAAACTCACGGTGATTCCCCCCTTAGAAAACCGTGCCCTATCCCAAGTCAGTTGCGCTGGAAGATTTGGTTGCCTGATGCGTTCAGCATCCGCCTGACGAAACCCTGAACGGAACCAATAGTACCAGCCGGGTTTTGGGAATTCTACGAAAACTTTCAGTCGCAGCGCTCCCTATGTGAAGCGAGAACCGAAGTGCTTGTGTCGCAATAAGGCAATGCCGGGGATCTTATGCGGAAGGGATCTGGCCGGATATGGTACCGTGATCGTAAGCGGTAATGATTGCGAGCCTGATTGCTCAGATTCGAGATGCAGTGAGGAAGGCTTCGTGGATGGCGTCCAGGGCTTTGCGTGGCTTGCTGGCGTCGCCGACCAGGTGAACCTCGGGGATCTTCCCTTCGAGTTCCTCGAAGAGGCGGCTCTCCGGCAGGGCTCCGATGGCCAGGACCACGGTATCGGCAGGCAGAAACTTGCGCCCGTCGTTTCCAGTGACCCACACTCCTTCCGAGGTGATCTCCTCGGCCCGGGTCTCGGTGAGAATCTTGATTCCGTGTTCCTTCAGGGTCATCAAGGTACTCCAACGGGTCGTGCGGCCGATGTCCGTGCCCACGCGCGGCAGCATCTCGATCAAAGTTACTTCCCGACGTGGTTTTTCACCGTTCGCTGGCTCCTCTCCCGGCAATAGCTGGAAATGCTGAAGATATTGTAGTGGGGTCATCTCGCTTTCCCCTGCCGAGGCCAGCAGAAGCGCAGTATCGCAGCCCACGCCACCTCCGCCAATGACGATGACCCGTTCGCCTACAGGGATTCGCTCTGCCAGAACCTCATGGGCCTGCACGACGCCGGCCGAGGTGGCACCGGGAATCTTTGGAGAGATGGGTCTCGCCCCGCTCGCAACCACGAGAACATCGGGCTGAAGCGCCAGGATGTCTTGCGCAGTCGCCTCTTTTTCCAGAACGACCTCAACCCCGAGAATGCGAAGCTGTGTTTCCAGGTAAGAGATGAGGTTCAAGTACTCTTTCTTTTCCTCCAGCGCAGCCGCCAAGCGGAACTGTCCGCCCAGAGATTTCTTCTTTTCCCACAGTGTCACCCGATGGCCGCGCAATGCCGCGACACGGGCTGCCTCCATGCCGCCGGGCCCGCCACCGATGACGAGAACCCGCTTGGGATGTCCAGACTGGCCGATCTCTCGTTCCCCTTCGTAGCCCGCTCGTGCGTTGACCGTGCAGGTGATCCGATCGCCTGCAAAGAGGCGGTCGTAGCACCCCTGCTGGCAGGCGATGCAAAAAGAAATCTCGTCGATTCTTCCTTCCTGGGCCTTCTTGGGGAAAAACGGATCGATGATCAATGCCCGGGCGCGGGAAATAAAATCAACCTGTCCTTCGGAGATGGCTTCTTCCGCCACAAAGGGGTGGTTGATCCTCACCCCGCCGATGACAGGGATCCGGTTCACAACCTTCTTGACCTCTGCGATCAGGGGCATGAAAGCTCCCCGGGGAACCATGGCCGGCGTCAGGGGCACCGAGGTTTCGTGACCTCCGACGGTGACGTGGATCGCATCGACACCGGCCTCTTCCAGCGCGGTGGCGATCTGCTTGGCTTCTTCCAGCCCATGGCCTCCCAAGAGACATTCATGAGCCGTGATTCGCACAATCAGCGGATAGGCTCCCACCTCCCGGCGCGCTAACGCGATGATCTCGAGAAGAAAGCGCAGCCGGTTCTCCAGGCTGCCGCCGTATTCATCCGTGCGCTGGTTCGTGAGGGGCGAGAGAAATTCACGGGTCAGGTAGCCACTGCAGGCATTGATCTCTACGGCGTCAAAGCCGGCCCGTTTCCCACGATCGATATCTTCCACGAACTGCCTCTGGATCTCTTTGATCTCGGCTACGGTCAGCTCTCGGGGGATTGAGCGGCTGTGCGGAGAGGGGATTGCAGAGGCGGAAACCGGCTGGGTGCCGATGATCTTGGGGTCCGCGTACTTCCCGGCGTGGAAAAGCTGGAAAGCAACCGCTGCTCCCGCTTCGTGGACGGCCTCGGCGAGAGATTTCAAACCCGGCAAGAAGCGCTCTTCACCGATTCCCGGATACATGAGGTTTTGCAGCCCGGTCTTCTGGTCCGCCTGGTAAGGACCGGCGATGATGAGCCCCGCACCCCCCCGGGCCCGTTCCTGGAAGAAGTGAATCATCCGAGGAGTCACATAGCTGTCCTCGGCGAAGTGGTGGGATATGCAGGCCATGACCACCCGGTTCTTAAGGGACAGGAAACCGATGGAGCCTGGTTTGAATAGTTCTGGGAACATGAACCTTCCCTTCCGTAGGATCAACTGAGCTTATTCAATTACCACTTCCAAGGGATTTTTTTCAATAAGGCAGGAATACAGATTCCCTGATGAATTTTCATCAGGTTCGTATTGGGATCTCTGTAGAGTATAGTGGTCTGTAACGACCAGCTCTCTGCCGGCGGGAGAGAGAACAGAAAGGAAGGCCATGGAACTCAGAGATGACGGCATGTGCTTTGCCTGCGGCAAAAATAACCCGTTGGGACTTCACCTGGAGGTTCGGCTGGATGGGGAACGGGATGCGGTTACCGAGTTCACCCCCGAGAAACGGCACCAAGGCTACAAAGATATCGTCCACGGCGGAATTCTGGTCACGGTCCTCGATGAAGTGATCGCTCACACCCTCTACCAGCGAGGGATCATGGCAATGACGGGCAAGCTGGAAGTGCGCTATCACCGTCCGGCCCAGGTGGGCGAGACGCTGCAGGTCCGGGCCACCATCGAGAAGGAGTCCTCCCGGGGGTTTGATGTGAGAGCCCGGGCAATCAACCGAGTCGGCGAGAAGGTCGCAGAGGCCCGGGCCACGATGATCCGCAAGGATTCTCTTGAAAGATAGTAGGCCGATCTGCCCACCTACCTTTAGGAAAGCGCCTCCGTTTGCAATTGTACGATAGCGTGGGCACCACCGGCCACTTCGACGGCTGCCAGCAGGGAACCCGTGGCCGGCTCCTTCCGTTTTCCGATCAACCCTGGGTTTCTTGGGAACGGGTCTTTTCTTCCTGAAGCTTTGCGGCAATGAAAGCGCGCAGATCTTTCTTGGAAATTTTTCCGAATCCGGACACGGGAAGCTCGGGCAAAATTTCCAGGCGTTCAGGAAGCTTGAAGCGGGCGATTTGCTTGGTCTCCAGAAAACCGACCAGCTCGGGAAGGCTTAAGGTCCTTCCTTCCCGCAGAACGACGAAGGCGCACATCTTCTCGCCAAGCATCGGGTCAGGCATGGCTGTGCAGGCTATGTTGTGAACGCTCGGATGGGTCAGGATCAGGTTTTCGATCTCTTCGGCGCTGATCTTTTCCCCTCCCCGGTTGATGAGATCCTTGCGGCGTCCTTCCACAACCAGGTTTCCCGACGGGTGGCATCTCATGAGATCTCCGGTATGGAAAAAGCCGTCGGTGGTGAAAGCCGTCCGGTTGTATTCCTGGGCACGAAAGTATCCACGGATTGTGTAAGGTCCCTGGCAGAGGAGCTCGCCCACTTCGCCTTCAGGCACTTCCCGTCCCTCTTCGTCCACGAGTCGGATCTCGTCATCGGGGCAGATCGGGCGGCCTGCAGTTTGGTGGCGGACTTCCTCCGGGTCATCCTGCCGGACGTAGCAGAGCAACCCCTCAGCCATGCCAAAAACTTCCTGCACCATGCAGCCCAGCTCGCGTTCCACACGCACCTTGAGCTCTGGCTGGACTTTCTGCCCTCCGGAGGTGATGCCTCTCAGGGATTGCAGCGAGTAGTCTTTGCGCTCCGGGGCATCGAGACAGCGATTGATGAGAGCCGGCACCAGGGAGATGTGGTTGACCTTTTCCCGGTCGATCAATTCGAACATGTGCTTCGTTTGCGGAGACCGGCACAAAACCACCCGGGCGCCGTTCAGAAAGCAGCCCTGGATCCCGGGACAAGCCAGGGGAAAATTGTGGGCAATGGGAAGAGCCACAAGGAATATGGTGTCTCCGTCCAAGCGGGCCATGCGACTGCTCTGCCGGGAGTTATAGAGGTAGTCGGTGTGAGTGCGGGGAATCACCTTGGGAAGGCCCGTCGTCCCTCCGGAGAGGAGAAATACGGCCACTTCTTCGGGGTCGGGGCGCAGGCGCTCCAATTCTCTTGTAGAGACCCGCTCTTCAATCGGGTCTTCCAGTAGGCGCAAAAGGTTGATGAACCCCTTTGCTGTTTCTCTGCCCGAGTTGAACAGGAAGCGGACCTTGGGGACCCGATCCCGTACTTGATTGGCCAGCTCCAGGAAGTTAAAGGGACTTTCCTCACCCGGGACTCCATACCCCACGGCGTCGGTAAGATCGGCGAGTTGGCTTACTTCCGTGAACCGGTGAGCAGGAAGGCAGAGCAGGGGAACTGCTCCGATCTTTTGCATGGCAAAGTAGAGATAGATGAATTCCGGGACATTGGGAAGCTGAAGTACCAAAACTTCACCGGACCGCAGGCCCAGATCCAGAAGGTGGAGAGCCAGCCGGTTGATCTTCCGGACCATTTCAGTGTAGGTGATCCGATCTCCTTCGTCACTGATGATCGCTACCCGGGGACCAAAGTGCTTCGCGGCATCCTCGATCATGTCCCCCAGCGTCAAAGGAGCCCAGTAACCCTTCTCCCGGTATCGTCTGGCTAGTTCTTCGGGCCAGGGTGTGCACCCCTCGCGCATTGTGAGTCTCCTCTTTTCCGGCTTCGGGAAATGAGCGAACCCATCATAGGAGATCTTGGGCAGGTGTTGTCAAGAAATTTCCCGTTAGCAGGACCGCCGGTCCTTTCAGACAACGATACCCGCTTTGTGTCATCCGCAGGAGCAACAAGAGTTCTCTGTGTTTGAAATGATCGGAAAACTTTGATCCCCCGGTTTTTTGGCCCGGATCAGGGTACTCCAGAGCCCCTCGAAGGCAGTGCGGCTCAGGATCTCGATCTGGGAAAACCCTGCCTGCTCCATGATGTCCCGATACCGTTCTTCGGGGATGACTCCGCCCGCGCAGCGCGCCCACTCGGCCAGACTCTCGCGGACCTCTGGGGGGAGTTCTTCGCGGGAGACCACATCGGAGACGATGATCTGTCCTCCGGGTTTCAGCACACGAAATGCTTCGGCAAACACCTTCTCCTTTTCTGGAGACAGGTTGATGACGCAGTTGCTCAAGATGATGTCGATGGTTCCTGACTCCACCGGCAAGTTCTCGATTTCCCCCAAGCGGAATTCCACATTGGTCTTCCCGAGTTTCTCCGCGTTTTTCCGTGCCAGCTCAACCATCTCCGGAGTCATGTCGACGCCGATCACATGTCCGCCGGCTCCCGCCTTTTCCGCTGCCAGAAAGACATCGATCCCACCGCCGCTGCCCAGGTCGAGGACCACGTCTCCTTCTTTGATTTGAGCCATGGCCGTGGGATTCCCGCAGCCCGCGCCGGCTTTGACAGCCTCATCGGGCAACGTTTGGAGGTCCGCATCCGCGTAACCGATCCCCTCCGGGCCTGGATATTGAGGGCTGCAGCAGCTCGCGCGGCCGGGCTCTGCGCTCTTTATCGCCAGCTCCCCGTACCGTTTGCGAACAAATCCCTTGATCTCTTCTTTACGATCTTCATTTTCCATGACACTACCTCCATGTGGGGTGTTCAAAGCCGGCCTTTGAGGAAGTCCTCCGCTTCCCTGAGGATGCCGTGGTTTACTCGGCAATAGACCCATTGTCCTCTCTTCTCGCAAACAATGAGCCCTGCGCTCCGCAGCTCTTTCAGGTGATGAGAAATCGTGGACAGAGCCAGCGGGAACCTTTCAGCGACGTCACCCACGCAGCACCCCTCGAAGGAATCCTCTTTGCAGCACAGTTCCTTCTTGCGGATCTGTTCAAACACCTTGAGCCGGTTCTCATTGGACAGCGCTTTAAAGACACGCGATAAGTTTTTCATGAGAGTTCCTTATTTCGACATCTATCGAATTAAGATATTCCTGCCGGTGGAAGTGTCAAGTAGTTTTTCGGGTGTTCCATAGTTTGTTCAAAGTTCGCTCTGTGTTAGTATTTGAATTTGATTCCAGCCCTGCAAATTGAAGATACAGAGAGGAGCAAGATCCGATGTCTTCGTGGATGCAGTCTGCCGTCAAGTTTGTGAAGTCGACACCGAACCGCTCGTTTTTCCTCTACCCGCTCATTGTGCTGCTCTGGGAGTTTTTTGTGCGGGGCGGAAAATTGGGGAGTTTGGTTGTCGAACCGTACTATCTTGTTCTGATGATTTGGGGCTACGGGCAGTACCGGTTTTGCGGCAAATACCGCAGGAGAATCGGGGGTGGGGGGCCGGGCCTGGA
>DATEAK010000038.1:0-5112 GCA_035288405.1 bacterium
CAAAATACCCCAAGGTCAACATCAATACGGAGAGAACCCTGTGCCCCCCTTGGGGTATTTTGGGCGGGCTGCCGGGATCCGTCAACGGGGCTTTGATCCAGCGAGCGGGAAACGCGGAACCCAAGCGAGTGTACAAAATCACCAACTGCCCACTGGCCCCTGGAGACCAGGTGATTTTCGAAACGGCAGGAGGCGGGGGATATGGTCCGCCGCGGGAACGCAGTCCGGAAAAGCTGCGCCAGGATCTCGAGCGTGGCTACGTGTCCCCAGAGGCGGCTCGCCGGGACTACGGGTTCGAGGTCGAAGGGAAAGGTTAATACCATGTCCGCAGAATCACTCAGCGAAACACTCGCCCGCCATTGGGAATCCGTGCGCTTTCACGAAATCCCCGAAGCCGTGCGCCGGGCCGCGGCGCTCCACATTCTCGATACGGTGGGAACCATACTGGCGGGGTCCCGCATGAATGCGGGCCGGCAGGCCTATGACCTGGCCATCTCGCTGAACGGCAGAGCCGAGGTAACGCTGCCGGGAACGGGAGATCGAGTCCCGCTTCTGGAAGGCGTGCTGGCGGCAGCCACGGCAGCTCACTGCGGCGAGATGGATGACATCCACGGCGGCGCGGGAACCTGCGTGGGAGGAATGGTCGTTCCTGCGCTGCTGGCGATAGCTGAAAAATATGGCGCGGACAGCCATACCTTCCTGGAAGCTACAGTCGTCGGCTACGAGACCACCGTGCGCGTCGGGCTCGCCATCAATGCCCCCCAGCTCTTTTCCCGGGGCTGGTGGCCAAGCGCGGTGTGCGGCGTTTTCGGAGTGGCGGCGGCCGGCGCAAAGCTTCTGGGATGGCCCGCGGAGAGAATGGCAACGGCCTTGGGAATCGCCGGCCTCCATACCGGAGGACTCCTCACAGGCGGGCCGGAGGGACCTACGGCCAGACACCTGACCTTTGGACGAAGTGCCCAAAGCGGAGTCCTCGCTCTTCTGGCAAGCATGCACGGGTTTACCGGCCCCAAGAAAATTTTCGAGGACCCGCGGGGCTTCTGCCTGACCTTGTGCGAGCAGCCGCGCTGGGAGTATCTGCAGGCACACTTGGACAAGTATTTTCTGCCGGAGACCGCGTTTAAACCGTTTCCCTGCGCGCGCCAGCTTCATGCCGGCGTTGGAGCACTCCTGGAACTGCTGCATAAGGAAGGAATCACAGCAGACGCCATCGAGGAAATTGAATTGGGAGTGCCTGCGACTCCAGCCGCCATGGTGGATCGCCCGCAAGTGCATGGGAACCGGGCAGCATCTCTGGCCAGCGCCCAGTACGTCCTGGCCGTAACGGCCCTGCGCGGTGAGCTGAACCTGAATTCCTTTGAGCCGGAGTTCCTGGAAAGTGCCGAGGTGCTCCGGCTCATGGAGAAAATTCGGGTGAAAGTAGACGAGGAGCTGGAGCCCTACTTTCCCAAGCAGTGGCCCGGGAAGGTTCGGGTGAAACTTGCGGGAGGAAAGTCGCTTGTGAGTCAGGTTCTGTCTCCCAAAGGAGAGATCGAAAATCCCATGTCGACTGCCGAGCTGGAGGAAAAATTTCAGACGCTGGCGGTCCCCGTGCTGGGCACGGAGAAGGCCTCCATGCTGGCGCAGGGGATTCTCGGGCTGGAGAATTCCAAGTCTCTGGAAGGGATATTCACCGCACTTGCATCCCGATCAACATAAGGAAGGGGCGGAACCATGAATACGAAAACACGATGGAAGAAACTCCTGATCACTCTGGCAATTCTAACGGTCACCTTGGAAACTCTCGCGCGGGTTGGGTCAGGCGCTGAGACAACCTTCATGCGGGTAAGCTACGGCGGGACCGCCGGCTACCAGCTCCCCCTTTGGGTCAACAAGGAGGCAGGACTCTACAAGAAGTACGGCATCGATCTGGAAATCCTCCTGATCGGCGCGGGCTCGGCGAACGTGCAGGCTTTGCTCGGAGGGAGCATCCAGATGACCCAGACGTCGGCCTCCTCGGGAATTATGGCGGCGTTTCGCGGGGCCCCTGTGGTGATTGTCGAAACCTCCGACAACAAGATTCCACTCCAGTTGATCGCCCGCCCTGAGATCAAGGAACCCCAGCAGCTCCGGGGCAAGAAAATCGGGATCGCCCGCTTTGGAGGCTCCAACGACACGGGGGTCCTCATGGCGCTCAAGGCCTGGAAAATAGAGCGCCGCGAGGTGACGATACTGCAGGTGGGAGCAACGGCGGCGCGCATGGCGGCCCTACTAAGCGGGAGGATCGATGCCACGGTGCAGTCCTATCCGGAAATCTTTGAGGCCCGCAACCTCGGCATGAATGTCCTGGCAGACATCGGGGATTTCGGCTCCTATACGAACAGCTCGCTCATGATCATCCGCTCCTACCTGCAACAAAGCCGCCCCATGGTCAAGAATATGATCAAAGCGCAAATCGAGGCGATCCACTACATCAAGACCAACAAAGAAGGTACTATGAAAGTCTTAAAGAAGTACCTGCAATCGCGCGACCCTGAGGCCATCTCAGTGACTTATGATTTCTTTGCACAGCGGATCCCCCAGGTGCCGCGCACGGAAGTGGAAGGGGTGAAAAACATCCTGGCGGAGATTGGAGCTTCTCAGAAAGATCCCAGCGAGTTCTTCGATATGAGTTTACTGGATGAGATCGAGCGGGAGGGTTTTATTCAGAAGCTCTATGCACGCTAATCCCCCTCAGACACGGCACGGGTGAGAGCCAAATATGCGCAGATCCTGGGATTGCGCACGGATGGCAAGGGAGCTAACCGGTGACAAACGTACCCGATCGTGAGTGGCGCGTTTTGCACGACCTGATCACAACCCGCATGAGCGTGCGCAGATTCAAGACGGATCCGATTCCCGATGACGCGGTGGAAAAAATTCTTGAGGTGGCGCGCTGGGCCATGTCCGGAGCCAACTCCCAGCCCTGGGAATTCATCGTCGTGAAGGATCCGGCAATCAAGCGCCGACTACGGGATGCCTATTCAGAGTACAACACAGACTACATTTTCTGGATGGAACAGCAGCGGGAGCATAATCTGCGGCATCCTTCCTACCAGGTCAAGGGTGATCCCCAGGAGCAGCTCAAGTTGAACAAGAGCAAGGCAAACTGGCACCTGGCCCCGGCTCTCATCGTGGTCCTGGGGGACGGCCGCCGTCAGTGGGGAACCGTGATGGGAGCCCACACCTTCGGCCGCGACCAATCCCACCTCACGGACGGCCTGGCCAACGCCTCGTTCCTGATCCATCTGGCAGCCGCCTCTCTGGGGCTGGTCTCCGAGTGGGTGTCGATCCACATTCAGGAACCTTTCAAGAGAATCCTGGGTGTACCGGATTTGCTCACGCTCTATCTGATCATCCCCATCGGCCTCCCCGACGTGGAGCCTCGCCCCGGGGTGCGCCGGCCGCTGGAAGAAATCGTGCACTATGATCACTACGACATGAGCAAGTACATGTCCAACGAGGAGAGCCTGCGTTATCTGTACCGTTTGCGGGAGACCACCCTCACCAAGTATTCTTCATCTCGGTAATTTTCCGGAAAGGAGAAAAAGGAGATCACCATGCTGCAGACCAATGAGGAGTACGATCTGCTCTTGAACCTGGTAAAATACCGGATGAGCGTCCGCCGTCTCAAGCCCGATCCCATTCCCGATGAGTCCGTGGATAAGATCCTCGAAGTGGCGCGCTGGGCCATGTCCGGAGCCAATTCCCAGCCCTGGGAATTTATCGTGGTCAAGGATCCCGCGGTGAAAAAAGCCCTAGGGGACGCCTACCGCCAGATCAACATGCGCTACATCTTCTGGATGGAACAGCAGCGAATTCCCGATTTGCGCCACCCGTCTTTTCACGTGCCGGGGGATTCCCTCGAGCAGCTCGACACGATGCTAAACAAACCCAACTTCGACAACGCTCCGGTTCTCATCGTCGTCCTGGGGGACGGCCGCAGGCAATGGGGCACGGTGATGGGGGCACACACCTTCGGCCGCGACCAATCCCATCTCACGGACGGACTCGCCAACGCCTCTTTCCTGATCCACCTTACCGCCGCATCTCTGGGGCTGGGCTCCCAGTGGTTGACGATCCACATCCAGGAGCCCTTTAAAAAGATCTTGGGGGTACCGGACCTGCTGACCCTCTACCTCATCATCCCCATCGGCTACCCCTCCATGGATCGGCAGACAGGAAACCGGCGGGAGCTTTCCGAAATCGTGCACTATGATCACTACGACATGAGCAAGTACATGAGCGACGAGCAGATCCTCGAATACCTCTACCACCTGCGGAAAAAGACCGTCCCCAAGTACGCTCATTCCTATAACCTGACAGGCGGGCAGCCTCCCGCCTCCGGCGAAGGAGGAACCAAGGAATGAAGACGAACACCCGGCTGTCCATCGCAGTTCTGGCCGTGGCGGTCCTGCTTTCTATAGGAATGACCCCATCCGGGATTTTCGGGCAGGAGCTGAAAAAGGTGAGTCTGGGTTTTCCGGCCGTCTCCGGTGGGTTCCTTCCTTTTTATATTGCCCAGGAGGAGGGATACTACAAGCAAGAGGGACTTGACCCGCAAATTCAAATGATCCGGGGAGCCATCTCCGTACGCGCGCTCATTTCCAACACTCTCGACTACAACACGGCTCCGGCTTTGGATGCCATCGTGCGCACCCGGCAGCCGATTCGCTACCTCCTCTCGATGACCCACGGCAAGTACGTCCTGGTGTCGAACCCGGCGGTCGTCAAGACGATCACCGACCTGAAGGGGAAGTCTCTTGCCGTATCCTCCTTCGGCGGCAGCGCGGACCTGGTTTCCCGCCGGATCTTGAAGAGCCACGGACTGCAACCGGACAAGGACGTGGCCTTGCTGCAGATCGGAACCCCCCGGGACCGCTTTCTGGCTCTCAGCGCGGGAAGAATCGGAGCCACACTGCTCACATCGCCCGACGATCTCCAGGCTCTGGATCAGGGGATGATCTCACTGGAAAAGTTCATCGACATTTATCCCCAGATCGGGATCAACGTCATGCAGTCCCGCATCGAGACCAAGCCGGATGAGGTGTACGGGATGGTGAAGGCCACGTTCAAAGGCCTGCGCTATGAGGT
>DATEAK010000039.1:0-7382 GCA_035288405.1 bacterium
TCCTTCTACCACGACGGGGGTGATGACAGCCATATCCGGGACATGAGGGCTTCCTCCTCTGTAAGGGTGATTTACCAGGAATGCATCCCCCTCGGACATTTCTTCCAGAGGATAGGAATTCAGAAGCTCCCGGAGGCAGGCGGGAAAGGCACCCATGTGAAGAGGGAGAACCACATGTTGGGCGACAATTTCCCCCTGTGTGTCCAAGATGGCGCAACTGGCATCTTGCGATTCCCGGATGATGGTCGAGAAGCCGGTTCGGAAGAGGGAGCGCTGCATCTCCTGAACGATTCCTGATAGACGGGTGTTGACAATCTGGAAAGTGATGGGATCCACGCTCTTCATGAGTTCGTCTCGATGAGAATATTGTGATAGGAGTCCACGGTGCCGGTTTGTCCGGGAAAGATCACGATGGTGGAATCCTCCTGCTCCACAATGGCAGGACCCGGAATGGTGTATCCGCTCTCCAGCAGGTTGCGCTCGTAAACCGGACAAGAAGTGAAGCCCGCAGCTTCGCCGAAGTAGATCTTTCTTTCACCCCGGCGGGCTGTGGCGAGCGAGTTCTGTCCCGGAGGGAAAGAGCGGAACTCGATGGCAGGAACCCGACCCCAGGAAACCACCCGGTAGCTTACCACCTCCACGGGTTGGGACTCTGCCCGGTGTCCAAAGAGCTTTTCGTGCAGATCATCGAAGGACCGGCGTATATGGCCCCTATCTCCTTGAGAGAAAAAAACCGCCGGGACCGGTGTTATGAGCTCGTAACCCTGGTTGGCATAGCGCATGTCCAAGAAAAACTCCAAAAAGACGTCCTGTGAGGGAAAGCCCTCCTTCTTCAAGTCCGCCCGGGCTTGTTCCTCCAAACCTTGGAACACTTCCAATATTTTTTCCCGGTCCAGGCTTTCCAGGGATTCCAGCTTCGAGCGCACGTAATCGTGCTTCACGTCGGACATGAGGAGTCCCAATGCCGATGTAACTCCTGGCGTCCGGGGTACTAACACCTTCGGGCTTCCCAGATCCTGGGCAATCCTGGCCGCGTGAATGGGACCGGCACCCCCAAACGAGATGATGGTAAGCTCACGGGGATCGTATCCGTGCTGTGAGGAAACGGTCTTGATCGCCTCCTCCATCTTGGCATTTACGATCTTTACGATCCCCTCTGCGGCCTGAAATAGGGTAAGTCCAAGAGGGTCGGCTATCTTTTCCTTCAAGGCGGATCGGGCTCTTTCCCCGTTAAGCCTCATCTTCCCCCCCAGGAAGTTCTCCGGGTTGAGGATTCCCAGCACGAGGTTCGCATCGGTAATTGTGACATCCTCTCCACCCTTGTCGTAGCAGACGGGTCCCGGGTCGGCTCCGGCGCTTCTGGGTCCTACTTGGAGAACCCCGGACGAATCGATCCGGGCAATGGTCCCGCCCCCCGCGCTCACCGTGTGGATATCCAACATGGGCAACGCCACAGGCCGGCCGTTCACCTTTCCTTGGGTTGTAACTCCCGGGTTCAAGTCTTTGATCAGACTCACGTCGCAACTCGTTCCACCCATATCAAAGGTGATAAAGTCCTTGATCTTCGCCCGCCGGCTGATACCGACCCCGGCAATGACCCCTGCGGCCGGACCCGAAAGAAGGGTGGTTACTCCTTTTTTCGCTGCGCTGGAGAAGGTGGAAACTCCTCCGTTGGACTGCATCACATAGAGCTGTCTCGTTCTGATCCTTTCATTCAGCAAATGGCTCTCCAGACTCTCCAAATAACGCCCAAGACGGGGACCAATGTAGGCGTTGATGATGGTGGTACTTAAACGGAAGTACTCCCGGATTTGAGGAAGAATTTCGCTGGACAGAGAAATCATGCACCCGGGAGACTCCTTTTGGACCAGCGTTGCAGCCGTCTTTTCATGTTCCGGATTCATGAAAGAGAAAAGGAAACAGATGGCCACTGACTCGATCCCTTGCCGCTTCATCTTTTCTATGGCCTGGGAGACTGAGGAAAGATCGAGAGGAGTTCGTGCCTTACCCTGGGAGTCTATTCTTTCAGTGATCTCGAAAGTCTGAGAGGGTTGGGCCAGGAGAGCGGGCTTTTCAAAGTAGAGGTTATAAAGGCCGGGACCGTACTCTCTAGCTTGCTCCATTACCTCGTAAACGCCTCGGAATCCCTTGGTAATCAGAAGTCCGGTTCGGGCTCCTCTTTCTTCCAACAGTGTATTGGTCCCGACCGTGGTGCCATGGGAAAAAAAGGTAACCTCCTCCGGTTTTATTCCTTGCCGGAAAAATCCCCTTATTCCCTGAAGAATCGCTCGGGACGGATCCTCAGGAGTGGAGGGGATTTTGGTGATTCGGATTTCCCCGGTCTCTTCATTAAAGAGAACGAAGTCCGAAAAAGTCCCCCCTGTATCGACAGTAATCCGGTACCGTGCCATTGGCATGCCTCAGACCAAGATCACTTCCTGGTCAACCCCCCCTTCTTTACCCACTCCGATAGGATCCGTTCCTCTCTTTCCATAACCTGAGTCATTACTTCGGGCGTTTTGTAGTCTATGGTTAAGGCAACTTTTTCCAATTCACTCTTCACACCCGGGTCGGACAGAGCCTTTTGGATTGCCTGGTTCCACTTATCAATGATGGGGCGGGGCGTTCCCAGGGGCGCCATGTATCCCAACCATGTGGGAAGGACGGAATTCGGATACCCAACTTCCTTCGCAGTGGGAACATCGGGAAGTTCGTCGAGACGGTTTTCCGAGAAGCTTACAAGGACCCGCAAATTTCCCGCCTTGACAAGGGAGAGTACGGGAGCAATGCTGATTGGGGCCAGATCCACGTGCCCGCCCAGAATCGCAGCTCGCAAAGATCCCCCTCCCTGATACGGAACATGCACGATGTCCACACCTGCGGCTTCCTTTAGAAGCTCCATGCTGATCCTCGAAATATGTGCGGCCCCGGTGGACCCGTAGGTCAATTTCCCCGGGTTCTTTTTCGCAAAAGCGACAAGGTCATTCATGGTCTTATGCGGGGAGTCGGAGCGCACCACGAGCACATTGGAAGAATAGGCGAAAACTGCGATGGGGAGAAGCTTTCGGAATGTGTAAGACACCTGGGGGTTCACGAGAGGAACGAGGATCACGGGGGCGTTGGCCGCCGCCAGAATCGTGTACCCATCGGGCTTTGCTCTGGTGACGGCCTCAACACCTGCGGCTCCGGAGGCCGTGGGTCGATTGGAAATCACGAGGGGAACTCCCAGTATTTCTGACACTTTTTGGCCAAGTATCCGGGGTCCGAGGTCGCCGAATGCTCCAGGTTCTGAGGGAACCACGATCTCGATCGGGCGGTTTGGGTAAACCGATTCTGCTGCCTGGCAAAGGGGGACAAAAAGAAATAATCCCAGTGCCAGCATGATAATTAGAGTACCTGTTCCGGCTTTGTTTCTTTGCCCTCTTTTCATGACTTCCTCCTTTGACGCTTGTTAACTCAGTTCCATTGCCAGTGTCTTCTACTTACTTGAATCCGCCCCTCCTTGTGAAAACTCCTCATCGCACTACTCTCCAGGAACTTGACTCCTGATTCTTTTGAGACCGGGAAGAAAGGCGCTTAGGATAACGAGGAAGGCAGCAATTAAAAAGATCGCAGCAATAGGGCGGGAAAAGAAAAGCGTCAAGTCCCCTCGGAAAAAGATGAGGGACTGCCGGAATGTCAATTCCAGAATTCCTCCCAAGACCAGCGCAAGGACCATGGGAGCTGCCTCGTATCCGAACTTCCGCATGAAATAGCCGATCCCGCCGAAGAGAGTCATGACGACGATATCCATTGGGTTACTATTCACGCTATAAACTCCGATGACGCACAAGAGGATGATCAGGGGAAAGAGAAGGAAATAGGGGATCTTCAGGATCTTTACCCAGATACCCACTAGGGGAAGATTCAGGATCAATAAGAATACGTTTCCCGTGTACATACTGGTGATGACCCCCCAGAAAACCTCGGGATGATCCCGCATCAAAAGGGGACCCGGCTGGACGCCGTGGAGCATGAGCGCACTTATGAGAAGAGCCATGACCAGGTTGGCAGGGATGCCTAGAGAAAAAAGCGGGATGAGTGAACCTCCAGTAGCCGCATTGTTGGCTGCCTCCGGGGCTGCTACCGCTTCAATCATTCCGGTTCCAAACCTTTCCGGGTGCCGGGAGATTCGCTTCTCGACGCCGTAGGAAATAAAGGTAGGAATAACAGGCCCAATTCCCGGAATAATCCCCAAAAAAAAACCGATCAGAGATCCACGTCCGATCGGGGCTGCTGAAACCCTCAGGTCCTGGCGAGTGGGCCAGAGACCGGTAATGGGCGCGCTCAATATTTCTCGATTTTGCAGCGTTCGCTCAATGTTGAAAAAGACCTCAGAGATGGCGAAGAGTCCAATGACAATGGCCGTGATTTCGATCCCATCCATGATGGAGGTAAAACCGTAGGTGAATCGGGGGGTTCCTTCGATGGGGTCCGCTCCCACGGTCCTCAGGGTGAGGCCGAGGGCGGCCATGAGTACGGCCTTGATCCAAGAGCCGCTGGTGAGGTAGGCAATCATGGTGAGACCGAAAAGTATGAGAGAGAAGAATTCCGGCGCACCGAATTTTAGAGCAAATTTCGCCAGGAGGGGTCCTAAGAAAGTAAGACCTAGAATACTCAGCGTTCCAGCGACAAAGGAGCCAATGGCCGAAATGGCCAGAGCGGGCCCTGCCCTCCCCTTTTGGGCCATCGGGTAGCCATCGAGACAGGTCACCACCGAGGCGGACTCCCCGGGGATATTCACCAGTATGGAGGTGATGGACCCTCCATACATGGCACCATAAAATACCCCCGCCAGCATGATGATGGAGGCGACGGTGGACATTTTCAAGGTGATGGGAAGCAGAAGGGCTATAGCGGCCACCGGCCCGAGACCAGGAAGGACTCCGACCACTGTCCCTAATACAACACCCAAGAGGCATGCGAAAAGATTCGAGAGTTGAAGGCTTACGGAAAATCCATAAATTAACCCCTGAAAGATATCCATGGCATCCTTTAAAAAGGGATGATCCCCTGGGGCAATTGGATGAAGAGGATCTGTTTAAATAGGACATAAAACCCGAGGGAGACCAAAACTGAGACTCCGAAGAGTAGAAGAATCCCCCGCTTCTCCATCAGGAAGAATAGAAACCCGGAGAGCAGGAAGGTTCCGAGTATATACCCGATGGATTCCAAGGTGAGTGAATAAACCAGAAGAGAAGCGAAGGAGAGGATTACCTTCTGCCAGTGAACCCCCTTCCACTGTCCGCATTTGGATTCCACCTTTCCCAGGGAAAGCCCGACTAGCAGTATTAGGGAGACAATTGTCAGCAAGCATCCCAGCAAGAACGGGAAAAAAGCGGGGCCAGGCGCGCGCAGGTCTCCCAGTGCCAGCTTCCTCGATTCGAGGATTACCAACGATCCGAACAGCGCGAGGATAAGCCCTCCGAGGAATTCGGGAAATATCCCGCGCTTCGCGGCAGAGGGTTTCGACTGGTCTCCCCTCATTACCCCTTTTCCATTTCTTGCATCCGGGCTGGACATCCGGGCGGGAGGAATTACCTACAGGGAGGGTAACACTCCTTCCGGATCAACGATAATTATGGGACTATGTGGCTTGTCAGGAACTGGCGAGCAGAATAAACATACATGGCAGCGCTGTCAATAACAAAGAGGTTCTTCGACCTTGACGTCCGGACCGGCTCCTGGTAATAAGTCCGTAACACTACCAGAGGAAAGCTTTCTATCCAGTTCGCCTCAGAGATTGGAGGCCCTTACCCTCCGCCCTGAAGGCGCGGATTTCCTGTTCTCTAGGTCCGGAGAAGAAGCGCGGTCTCCGGGCAAAGGAGGCGGTCATGAAGAAAAGCAAGCTCGGGAACTGCACCAGGGCCCTTCTCCTGCTGACGCTGGTTTTGTGCGCGAGCTCAAGCGCCTGGGGGGCCGAACTCACACCGCTGCGGGCGAACTACTCCGCCATTGGCGGCGCCTTCGCCCCTCTCTGGCTGGCCCAGGACGACGGATTGTTCAGCAAACACGGGCTCGCAGTGGACCTGAAATACATCGCCCCTGGCACGGCCACCCAGGCGCTCCTGAGCAAAAGCCTGGACATCATCAATCCGGGCGGGGAAATCATCGAAGCGGGTCTGAGCGGCGAAAAGGTCATCTACATCGCCGGGATCTTCAACCGCATCGTGTTCTCCGTATACAGCAAGCCGGATATCCACGCCTTCTCCGATTTGAAGGGGAGGGTCCTGGGAGTCACCCAGCCTTCTTCGACGAACGACTTTGCGGCGCGCATTTTGCTGCAACAGGCAGGAATGGTCCCGGGAAAAGATGTCCGCATCGCCTTCCTGAGAGGGATCCCCCAGATCATGGCCGGATTGAGCCAGGGCATCATTGACGCAGGCATCCTGTCGGCGCCGACCACTCTGAAAGCACGCCAGGCGGGATTTCGGGAGCTGATGAACATCACCGAGAAGAACATCCCCATGATTCACGCCGCCTTCGCCAGCACCCGCGACTTCGTGAAAGATCACCCCGACCGGGTGCGGAAGTTCCTGCAAGGGTACGTAGAAGGGATCAAGATCGTCCGCACGGACCCGGAACAGGCAAAGCTGATCATCGGAAAATACACCCGAACCACTAACCCAGAGGACCTGGAAGAAACTTACCGGGCTTACGTCAACGTATGGGAAAAAGTCCCCTACGTCTCCGCCGCTGGAGTTCAGACACTGCTGAACTTTTCTCCGAGTCCCAATGCGAAGACTGCAAAACCCGAGCAATTTATCGACGACTCCATTGTGGCGGAACTGGATCGATCCGCTTTTATTGATCGTCTTTACCGTCCCTAGCAAGATGTGAAAGACACGGAACAATTTACGAACACAGGGGGGACAATTATGGGTCGCAGAGAAGCAGCACTCCTTTCCGCGTTGATCACCCTTTTTCTTTTCACTCCAGGTGCCCGAGGCCAGGATCTCAAGAAAGTAACGGTTTCAACCACCGGTGATGGCGGAGCCATCGGGATCATCAGCAACATCATTGAGGCCCGGGGGCTCGGCAAGAAATACGGACTGAACATCGAATTCAAGAAGTTCGACCCTGCCAAGGCGGAGGAAGCCGTCTTTTTCAAGACGGTGGATGCGGGAATCTTCGCCCCCATATCGGCCGCCCGGGCCAACCTGAAAGGGCAGAAGATCCAGCTCTTCCATCCGGTCATGCTGAGCATCTTTACCTTCCTGGTGCCCCCTGATTCACCCGCTCGCACCGTCGACGATCTCAAGGGGAAGAAGCTGGGGCTTTTCGCCCGGGTGACCGCTATGTACACGTCCTATGCGACGATCGTCAAGATGCGGGGCGACGAC
>DATEAK010000040.1:0-2061 GCA_035288405.1 bacterium
CCGCCGTATACACCCCGTCCACGTCCGTGTAGATTTCACAACGATCCGCGCGTAGCGCCACGGCCATGGCCACGCCCGTCGTATCAGACCCACCACGTCCCAAAGTGGTGACGTTGCGGTGCTCGTCCACTCCTTGGAAGCCCGCTACCACGGCAATTTTCCCTTCCTTGAGGGCCGCACGCAGGCGGTCAGCGGAAATTTTCTTGATGCGGGCCTTGGTATACGCGCTGTCGGTCAGGATCCCCACTTGCTCCCCAGTGAACGATTCAGCGGCCTCTCCCAGAGACTGGATCGCCATAGCCAGCAGGGCAATGGAGACCTGCTCCCCAGTGGAGACCAGCATGTCCATCTCGCGCGCGTTCGGTCTCTCGGTCACCTCATGGGCTAGGCGAATGAGGCGGTCGGTCTCTCCGGCCATGGCGGAAACCACCACCACAACGCTGTCGCCTGCGCGTCGGGCTTCCACCACCTTTTTAGCTACTTCTCGAATCCGGGCCACGTTGCCCACCGAGGTGCCCCCGTACTTTTGCACAACCAGCCCCATCTTGCTCCTCCCGACCCCCTCAAAACGATGCTGCCCAAAAACTATCTCTACACGCTGCTTTCCAGGCGAATCAACATGGTCTTCTCCGTTACCACATCGAGCCGATCAATTTCCGCTAGGGCATCCTGAACATCCCGCTCGCACGCGCTATGGGTAACGAAGACCACGGGAACTGCCCGTTCCTCATGCCGCCCCTTCTGAATCACCGAGGCAATGCTAATCCCATGCTCCCCCAGGACCCCCGAGATTTTCGCCATGACCCCAGGTTTGTCCAGCGCCGAGAAGCGCAGATAAAATTCGCTGGTGATGGACTCCATCGCCTTGATCCGGGCAGCCTGCACGTAACGGGGCAGCGTGGACAAGGGGAAGACCCGTCCGCAGGCCTGCTTCAGCAGGGACCGGGAGATATCGATGATATCCCCCACCACGGCACTGCCGGTCGGTAAGGCTCCGGCCCCCCGCCCGATGAACATGTTTTCTCCGACGTAATCCCCGACGATCTGGATCGCGTTGAAGACCCCATCCACCTTGGCGATGGGACTGTCGGCCGGAAGCATGGTCGGATGCACCCGCACCTCAATTTCACTGCCGTGATTCTTGGCGATTGCCAAAAGTTTAATTTTGAAGCCGAATTCCCGGGCAAACTGGATATCCAGCGGATCGATTTGCCGTATCCCCTCCGTATACACCGACTCCAGGGGAACGGTGACCCCAAAAGCCAAAGAAGCGAGAATGGCGATCTTGTGAGCCGAATCGATCCCTTCTACATCCAGCGTCGGATCCTTCTCCGCGTAGCCTTTTTCCTGGGCTTCCTTCAACACGTCGTCAAACTTGCGCCCTTCATTGGTCATCCGGGAAAGGATGTAGTTGCCGGTACCGTTGATAATGCTATAAATGGACTGGATCTGGTTTGCGGTAAACCCTTCCTTGAGAGCCCGGATAATGGGGATGCCGCCCCCCACGCTGGCCTCAAAACCAATTTCAATATCCCGGGCGGCCGCTTCGTTGAAAAGTTGGGCGCCGGCGTGGGCCAGAAGAGCCTTGTTGGCCGTGACCACATGCTTCCCGCGGGAAATCGCCTGCCGGATGAAGGACAGAGCCGGCTCCAGACCTCCGATGAGTTCGACGACGATCTGGATCGAGGGATCATCCAGTACGTCCTCTACCCGTGTCGTAAATACCCCCTCGGGTAAAGGACAGCTGTTTTTTCGGCCCACATCCCGATCCGCCACTCTGGCCAGACGCACAGGAACACCCAGCCTCTGCAGGATCAGATCCTTGTTTTGCAGGAGAATTTGTACCGTGCCGGTACCCACGGTGCCGAAACCCAGGATACCTACGTTAATCGCGTCCATGAACCCCTTCCCGGTCTTACAAAATGTTCTTGATGCCTCGGATCGCCTGGCGGGTGCGGTGCTCGTTTTCGACAAGGGCAAAGCGGACGTAGTGATCCCCTTCCTCCCCAAACCCGATTCCCGGGGAAACCGCTACCTTGGCTTCTCTGATGAGAAACTTGG
>DATEAK010000041.1:0-3229 GCA_035288405.1 bacterium
CGGCTGCCGGATCCGATCTCTCCACCAAGACGATCACCTACGACCTCGCGTTGAAGATCTGGGGTGGAACGGCGCCGGCCTGGGCGATTCCTTCTAACTCGTAAGTGGATGGGGGGTTTGCTCATGAAACGGGTCTCTGGACCCAATAGGCTGCGGGCACGGACTTCGGGGCTTCTTAACTCCCGAGGCATCACGATCGCCGAGGTCATCGTGTCCGTAGCCATCATCTCCATCGTGGTCATCGCCCTGGGCGGGATGATTGCCCAGGGCAGGGCATCGATCGAGCAGAAGGGAAGAAACCGGATTGCCCTGGCCCTGGCCGAGCAGAAACTCGAAGGTGTGCGCAGCGACGTTAAAGGGGGCGGAGGAGCGTCAGGAAACGATGCGGTGAGCTTGGACGGGGTCAACGGAAGCCGGACGTGGACTGTAGGAGCTCGGGCGGTTGACCCCACCCTGAAAGAGCTTTACGTGGCGGTGTCCTGGACCGAATCCGGTAAGACGAGCCCTGAGACGGTGGAACTCAAAACAGTAGTGTCTCCCTGAAGCGGGGAGGAGTGCAATGAAAACCCTGAAGATCCTTCTGATTGTTGTCGTGGTGGTGTTTTCCTCCCTGTCAGGGTACTACCTATACGCGACGTATCTGAATGGCGGCGGGGAGGAACAGACAAGAGTTGCGCAACTGTACGGCATCGCCTATTTGCGGGAGGCGGGGGGGAAGGAATGGGTCCCGCTCCAGGAAGGAGCCGTTCTGAAGGAAAAAGACACGGTGCGCACCGCGGCCAACGGAGAGGTGGACTTGACCCTTTCCAATGGGGCCATTGTGCGCCTCAAGGGGGGATCCTCTCTGGAAGTGGACCGGGAAATTCTCGGGAAAGATGTGGTCCTCTCTCTCCACGAGGGAAAAGTTCTTTCCAAAGTGTCCAAGCTGCGAAAAGATTCCTGGTTTGAGGTGGCGACACCGACGGCGGTTGCCGGTGTGCGGGGAACGGCGTTCCTGGTGGAATATTTCCCCGGAGAAAAGAAGGGCCGGGTTGCGGTTCTGCAGGGAATCGTGGCGGTCTATAACCAGTCCGCACCGGGACAGGTCGTGATTCTGGAGGCAAAGATGTCGACCACGGTCGTGGGCGCGCAGAGACCCGAAGTGCCGCGGCCCGTGACGGCAGACGAACTCAAGGAACTTCTGGAGTTGGATCAACTGAAAGTATTCGCCGGCAAAAAGGAGAGCCAGGACTTCGCCAAGCGGGTGGAAGAAGAGGCCGGTGTCGGCGCCATGAAGGCCAAAATCTCCATGGGATACATTCAGAAGAGTCTACAAGTCTATAACGTGAAGTACGGGCGCTATCCGGGATCTCTCGATGACGTCGTGCGGGAGGGTCTCTTGCAAGCCGAAGAAACACGGGATCCCTGGGGTGAATCGTACGATTACGAACCGATGAACGGCGGAAAGGTGTTCAAGATTGCCAGCGCTGGTCCGGACCATCGGCGCGGCAGTGCGGACGACGTGACGATGGACAGTGAGGTCAACGTTCTGGAGAAGTTCATCCGGGCCAATGAAAAGTCCGGAGGGAAGAAATGAGACCCCGGGACGGAAAGAGTCCAGAAGCCGGAAGACGAGCACGTATTGGAGGAGAAGCGGGCTTCACGTTGGTTGAGCTGCTGGTGGCGGCAATGCTGACCGGGATCGCTCTGGTCGGCATCATCTCATTTTACTTCTTTTTCACGGACCAACTCCAGACCGGCTCTGACCGGCTCTCAATGCAACGAGATGGCAGCTACGCCCTGGAAGTCCTGTCCCAGAACATTCGCGGTGGGAAAAGCGTGGTCATCGATCCCCTGGGGACCGGCACCCCGGACCGCATTCAGGTCAAAGACAGCGGGGGGACAATCCTCAAGGACTACTATCGGGACAGTGCTCTAAGCCAGCTCAAGGAACAACTATCCGGCCAGATCATCATCAGTAACGTGCAATCCCTCACGTTTGCCCTGGTTCCCCCGGCGATTAATTCCGTCTCCATCAACCTGGTCCTCCAGGATAGCCGCAATGGACCCCTGGCTTTTGCAAGCCAGGAGACCGCGCGACTTAACTGAGGGACAAGGATCTGAGGTGAGCTATGAGAAACAGAGTTCTTTCTGATCTTGGAGAGTTGGGACGGAAGAAGGAGCAAGGTGGGGCTTTGCCTATCGTGCTCATTTTCATGCTCATCTTCACGGTGTTGGGCCTGGGGTTCATGAATCTGGGGGCCATTGAGTCCCAATTGACCACCAGCAATCTTTCTCAGAAGCAGGCCCTGTACGTGGCGCAAGCCGGAGTCGAGCGCGCGATCCAGAAGCTGAAAGCGGATTCCGTCTGGCGCGGCGCGGTTCCGGCCACCGGAGTTGGATTTGCCGCAGGCGATAACGCGTTGGCAATTAACGTGAGCCTCTCGGGAACCTACCAGGTGATCATTAGCGATTCCACGAACGACGGGCAGGGGCTTTATGATGCAACTCTGGGAGCCAATGAGGTTAAGTTGGAGGGTACGGGAACCGTTGCCGGAGCGAGCCGGAATATCGTCGCGGTAGCAAATCTTGGCAGCCAGATGGACGCGGACACGGTGGCTCTCTGGCATTTCAACGAGGGCAGCGGCGGCAAGGCCTTTGATGCCAGCAATTACGGGAATCACGCCGATATTTTCCCCGACACTGGAGGCTGGAACGCGGGCGGGAAATTCAACTGGGCCCGGGATTATAACGGGACTTCGCGTTACGTTGAGGCTCCGAACTCTTCTTCCTTGAACCCGACTGCGGCGATCACGATCGAAGCCTGGGTGTACCCCCGGGCTAAGTCCAACCAGTGGATCGTGGCCAAGGGGATATTGGGGTACGGGCTTTACTTGGGCAAGCAATCAAACCAGAATCGTATTGGCTCCCAATTGCCAATTGGTGGCAGACTGGAAATGTTCCTCTCCAACGATAGTGTTCCCCTGGACGTCTGGACCCATGTAGCCCTTACCTACGACGGCACCACGGCCAAGCTTTACAAGAACGGGGTCCTGGATAATTCGATGGTCTATGGAGGCCCTATGGACATGACAGGCGATCCCCTAAGAATCGGCACCCTTGCTCCCAGCAACTGGTTCACTGGCCTGATCGATGAGGTCAGGATTTCCAAGGTCGCCCGAACCTCCTTTCCTCTCACCGAATATCAGGGGACCACTTCTGCCGTAACGGTCGCTTCCTGGCAGGAACA
>DATEAK010000042.1:0-2590 GCA_035288405.1 bacterium
CGATCATCCGCAGAATCGTCGAGGAGTCCAAGGCGGGGATTCACTATTTTGATCTCCACATCGGCGGCGCAGAGTCCATCGTCAAGGGACTGCTGCCGGAAAACGTCTTGGAGCCCGTGGAGCCGTGGCTGATCCTGCCGGAGGTGAGGGACGCGAAGCAATGGTGGGGAGGGCATATCTGGGTCGATAACGCGAAGCGCTTTATCTATGCTTCTTCCGCTTACCAAACCGCGAGCCTCTGGTACAATTCCAATTTGCTAAAAGCCGAGGAGATTCGCTCCTTCGATGATCTGCTGAATCCCAAGTGGAAGGGCAAAATCGGGCTGAGCGATCCGCGCACCCCGGGTTCCGGCGCTTCGATATGGGCCTACATGTTTCTTATCAAGGGGGAGGAATACCTGAGAAGGCTTGCAGGGCAAAAGTTGTTTCTCACCCGGGATCTTCGTCTTCTGGCCGAGAATCTGGCCAAGGAACGGGTCGGCATAGCTCTCGGCATCGGTTATTCCGAGTTTCTACCCTTCAAGAAGGTCGGTCTCCCGGTAAGCGCTCTCCCCACACCCAAGGAGGGACTTTACGCGACCGGCGGCTACGGCCACTTAACGATCATTAAGAATCCCCCCCATCCGAACGCAACCAAGGCTTTTGTCAACTGGTTCTTAGGCAAGGAGGCACAGGAGATATTCTCTAAAGCCATGGGAGCGCCGACCCGCCGCCTCGATGTGGAGACGAAATGGTCCAAAGATTTTGGTGTCCTGGCCGCGAAAGATGGACTCACGCTGGAACAGTTTCACCGGATGGAAAACCAATCGGAGGAGAGAATCTACAAGGTGCGAGATCCGGCCGCCGCTCTGGCGCGGAAGCTGCTGGATTAAGGCTGGCACCATTCCCGTGGCGACCACGGTCCGCGCGCTGCCGCAACGGTGCAAGCATCATGCAGAGGATCTTGTCCCGTATTTGGATCGGATCGTCGAAGGGGTTCCGGACTACACGGAGTAAGGAAAATGGTTCTTGCGGATTTACGACAGTGGATCGACCATCTGGAGGAAAGGAGCGAGCTCAAACGAATTCGGGCCGAAGTGGATTGGGATGAGGAGATCGGCGCGATTACTCGAGAGGTCTCCAGCCAGTACGGACCGGCGCTGCTGTTTGAAAACATCAAGGATCACCAAAATACCGGCTGCCGGCGACTATTTACCAACGGTACGGGGACCAAGGGGAGGGTTTGCCGGATCCTCGGTTTAGCCGAGGGAGCATCTTACCGGGAGATCGTCGCGACATTGAAGGAACGCTTTTCAAATCCGCTGGCGCCGCGCAAGGTGAAGGAAGGCCCGGTCAAAGAAAATATCATTAAAGGGGAAGAGGTAGATCTTTTCCAGCTCCCGGTGCCGAAATGGAATCCTCTGGATGGCGGGAGATACATCATGACTTCGGCGAGCGTGGTCACGATGGACCCTGATAGCCATATCCTCAACATCGGCACCTATCGCGGAATGATCTCGACGAAACGGACCATCAGTGTCTTGCTGGCGGCGACCCAGGGATGGGGAAAACATTTTACCAAGTATAAAAGCCGGGGCGAGGAGATGCCGGTGGCAGTGGTCCTGGGCTGGGAGCCGACGCTTTTTATGGTCGCTTCCACTCCGGTGAGCTATCCGGAATACGAGATGGCGGGTTCCCTGAGGGGCTCCCCCGTAGAGTTGGTGAAATGCGAGACCAGTGATCTCTGGGTGCCGGCGACTGCCGAAATTGTCCTCGAAGGGCGGATCTCGCCGGACCCGAAGAGCTTTGAGCTGGAAGGGCCTTTCAGCGAGTATGGCGGCTATTACGGCGGGCGGAGAATGCCGAAGCATACCATCCGCGTGGAATGCATTACCCACCGAAGCGATCCGATTTTCACCGGATGTCTTACCGGGGCCAGTCCGGGCAGGACCAACGAAGGAGCCTCGTGGACTCCGGCGACTTTTTCTGCGGTCGCCTGGCAATACCTGGAGCAGGCCGGCGTGCCCAATATTATGGGAGTCTGGAGAGGAAAATGGCCGGAGATCATGCGTATCCAGATCCGCAAGACTCATCGAGGCCATGCCCAGCAGGTGGCCAACGCCCTCTGGGGATCGAGCATCGCCAACTATGCCGCCAAGCATCTCATCGTCGTGGACGAGGATATCGACGTCTTCGACTGGGAAGCGGTCGAGTGGGCCCTGGCCTACCGTGTCAATGCGGCTATGGGGGATATTACTTTTTTCCCCGGCACCTCCGGCTCCATGCTGGACCCGAGCGTGCCGATCGCTGAGAGAGACTCGGTGAAATACGGCCATGGAAAATGGACGCGGGTCCTGATCGACGCGACGGTGAACTGGGAATTGGAGCCCCAAGAGCAGTATGGGGGAAGCCGCTATCCGGCCCTCGGCACATCCATTTCTCCCGGAATGACGGAGACGCTCAAGAGGAGATGGAAAGAATACGGCTTTTAAGAAAGCGCCGACTCTATGTCCCGACCTGAGACCGTCGAAAAGACATTTCCCCTGACCGTGGGGTTTAACTGGAATCTGCTCCTGATGACCCTGCTGCTTCTGCTGGTGGCCTTTCTGGT
>DATEAK010000043.1:0-6277 GCA_035288405.1 bacterium
CCCACGTGCACGCCGTCGAAGTTTCCGATCGTAAGAATCGGCTTCCGAGGACGAGAGGGAATGTCTTTCGAATCGCGAATGATTTCCACAGTTACCTACTCGAAACCCCGTGTTTGTTCGAATTCTCAAGGGTTTGGAGTAGGGAAGTTAACACAAAAGCCGACTTCCGTCAACCAAGCGGCCGCGCTTGACAAGGGGAAGTCCCGCTACTAGTATGACGGCAGGCCAAGTCCTTGTAGATCTTGGAGGTTTGAAGGATATCATGACTCGCATCTTGGGAATTGATGTAGGAGACAAAACCCTGGGACTTGCCCTCAGCGATGATCTGGGTCTCACCGCTCAGGGTCTGGAAACACTGGCGCGCCGCGGCCCCAGAGCAGATATCACCAAGTTGCGCGCCCTGACCGAAGAATTTTCCGTTAAAGAAATTGTCGTGGGGCTGCCGAAAATGCTCAATGGGTCGCTCGGAGTTCAGGCCCAAAAGGTTCTCGTTTTCGTGGAATTGCTCTCTCAATCCCTGGGTCTCCCCGTAGCCACCTGGGACGAGCGTCTGACGACCGTAGCCGCCCATAGAGTCTTAAGGGAAATGAACGTGAAGAGTCACTCCAAACGCCGTCGCGCCGTCGACAGCCTGGCCGCGCAGTTCATCCTGCAAGGGTATCTGGATCACAAGAATGCCTCATCGCCTCGTCCCTGAAGGGCACGCCATCCCGCCCACTTTGTTTTCTCCGGGAAAAGTCCGGCTTCGCATCTTAGGATTCCTCGCAGCTTGCCTGATCGGGTTGCTTGCGTATGGATTTTGGATCACCATGTCCGCCCCAGCCGGCACCGAGGATCGTGAGATCGTGCTGGAGATCCCGCAGGGATTCACCAAGAGGCAGATCGCCAGCTACCTGGTGAAGGAAGGAGTCCTGCGCAATCAGCTCCCCTTCCTCATTCTCTCCTACCTGAAAGGCAGAACAAGTCTGAAAGCCGGCGAATACTTGCTGCGGCCTACCATGTCACCTCTCCAGATCTTCCGATTTCTCCGGGAAGGGAAGGTGCTGCTCCACCCGCTGGTCGTCCCGGAAGGCTTCAATACGAAAGATATCGGAGCCGCCCTGGAGAAGACCGGGATCGGGCATGCGGAAGCTTTCATCCAGGAGTCAAGCAATCGTGATCTCCTGAGGGAACTGGGGATCGAGTCCGACCGCGCCGAGGGCTATCTCTTTCCGGACACCTATTCGTTTCCCAAGGGGACTTCGCCGCAGATCGTCATCCGCCGCATGGTACAGAATTTCCAAAAGCGGTTCGGCCCCAAACTCAAGGCCCGGGCCTCGGAGCAAGGAATGACGGTCCATGAGGTTGTGACTCTGGCATCCATTATCGAAAAGGAAGCTCACACGGATACAGAAAAACCCCTCATTGCGGCGGTCTTCTTGAACCGGCTCAAGCTGCAGATTCCGCTGCAAGCAGACCCCACGGTTATTTACAGTCTGCCACACTTTGATGGAAACATTCACAAGGAAGACCTGCGGTTTGATTCCCCGTACAATACGTATCGCTATCGGGGATTACCCCCCGGCCCGATCGCCAATCCCGGCATCGTCTCTCTACAGGCGGCTCTCCACCCGGCCCCGGTGAAATATCTCTACTTCGTTTCCAAAAACGACGGGGAGCATTCTTTCTCGGAAACCCTCCAGGCACATAACCGGGCAGTCCACAAGTACCAGATCAAAAAACAGTAAAGAATCCGGCGACCTGGGATGCAATTTCCGAGGTGGATGCAAGACGGAACGAAGGATTGCACCAGAGGGGACGAGTCAGTACGTGAGAATGCGAGACTGAAGTGACGACACAGCAGGCGCCCGTTATCGACGGCCAGGGGATTATTGTCTGACGGTCATCAGAAGCCAGAGCCCCAGGCTCAGAGAGACCCCGTTGGCCCCCCAGGCGGCTAGAATGGGCGGCAGCCGCCCTCCATGACCCAGTGAAATCCCCATGGAAAGCAGCACCCAAAACCCCGCGGCGATGAGAAGAGTCAGCGCAATCCCTCCGGTCACGCTCCCGGCTCGAGGCGAGCGCAAGGAACAGGGAATGCCGAGAACCGCCATGACCATGATGGCAAAGGGAAAGGAGAGCTTTACCTCTTTGTCGACAATGTAACTGGTCGGGTCCAGTCCGCTCCGCTTCAGGGTCTGCACATAGGTGCTCAACTCCTGGTAGCTCATCTGCTTTGGATCCCGGCGCAGCACCTGGAAATCGAGAGGAGTTTCAGCGACGGAAAGAGGACGACTCTTAAATTGAGACAAAATCACCTGCCCCGGAGAGCGAAAGTCACGGATCACCCCATCGTGGAGCACCCAGTTCCGGCCGTTCCACTCAATTTCCCGCGCATCGATCCGCTCTGTGAGCCGGTCATCGGCCAGACGGAAGATGGAGACGCCCAGCAACGTGCGGCCTTCAGGACCTATGGCGGAGACTTTCCAAAGACTTCCGTCCCCCGAGCGATACCAGAGACGGTTGCGAAAAAGGCTTTTCGGGACCTCTTTCTTGATCTGCACGTTATAGATCTGCACGACCTTGCGGTTTGTATAGGGAACCACGTATTCCTGTAATCCCAGAGAAACCAAGCTCAAAAACAGGGCCACCCAAATAATGGGGTTCGACAGGGAGAGAATGCTGAAGCCGCTGGCCTTCAGTACGGTGAGCTCATTGTTGCGCGAGAGAATGACAAAGCAGAGTACGGAAGCCAACAGGACGGCGGCCGGCGTCACCTGATAGAGGATCAGCGGGATTTTAAAGAGGAAGTAGTTGAGGGCACTGATCGGAGCCGCACTGTGCTCCAGGAAATCGTCGATACGCTCGAAAAATTCCACGATCAAATAGACGCTGCCAAATCCCAGCAGAGCCAATGTGAAAAGGCGGGCAAAGGAAACCAGAATGTAGCGCCGCACGATGGTCAGGATTTCTCCCTCCTCACGGTTTCTCTCTCTTGAAAACGCGCTGCACAGCGGAAGAGATCTTCTGAACCCAGTCCCCTTCCGTTTCCCGAACCGCCCTTCTCAGAAGCACGCCGGCAAGCACGGCCATCACCCCGTTGGCAAGCCACATGGCCAGCGCGGGGTGGATCACCTGATCTTCACTTAATCCTTTTCCCAGGATCGTCACAATATAGTAGAAGAAGATGATGCCGATGCTCAACGCAAAGCCTCCGGCTTTGCCGGAACGTCGATTGACGATCCCCAGGGGCACTCCAACCAAAGCGAACAGGAGATTGGCAACGGGAAGGGAAAAGCGCTTATGGAACTCCGCCAGAGCAGGGAAGTAGTTCTTCCCTTCCCGCTTCAGTCGCGCAATCCTGTTTTTCAGCTGCTCCAATCCGAGCACTCGATCCTTGGGTTCCCCCCCCCCGCCGTTGTCCGTTCCTCTGGGTCTGAGCACCACATCGTAGGTCCCAAACGCAAGCAATTGATAAACATCCTTAGCCTGAACCAGGCGATGAACAGTGCCGTCCTGAAGACGCAAGACCATACCCTGTCCTTGACCATCCGGCACCAGAAGCCCGCGGCTGGCAACGATGGTCTGCACGGCCTCCGGATCCCGAGAATCCTCGATCAAAACTCCCTCCATGTGACCGTCCCTCCCGGACAGATCGCGCACGAAAATCAACAGCCCGTTAAAGCTGTCATTAAAAACCTGGGGCCTAAGCTGAAGCTGCCCCGCCTGGCTCAGCAACTCAAGCTTGAGGGCTGCGAACTTCTGTCTCCCCCAGGGATCAAAGTAGAGGATGACGGCCTGGTGAATGACCAGCACGGCAAGCGCGAACAAGATCACCGGGCGCAAAAGATGAGCAATACCGATCCCGCCGGCCTTCAAGGCAATGATCTCACCGTCTGCGGAGAGTCGACTGAAAGCCATAATGGTTCCCATGAGCATCGCCATGGGGATCACCAAAACCAGGGAGGAGGGGAAAAAATAAAGCAACAGCTTCAACACTCCGACCAGGGGAAGCCCCCTGTTCACCACAAGCTCCGTAAGGTCGAGAATCTCTTTGAGGAGGAGGACGAAGGTGAGAAATAACGATGCGAGAAGAAAAGTGGGAATGAGTTCTTTGAACGTGTAGCGCTCGAAAATTCGAATCATTGCACTCCTCCGGGAGGATATAGCACAATTCCTTCTCTCTGTAAACGACAGCAGCTCCCGCACAGCATTCAGCGGTCAGCGATCAGCTGAGACTCGGAGGAAAATCAAGGAACTCGGCCCTCCGAAGCTGACAGCTGAACGCAAGAATAGTTCCTACCTTGACATCCGCAACCCTTTGTGTTATCAAGCCATCCAATTTATGGAGGTGTCGCGATGGGAATCCGGATCCTGGTGGCCGACGATAGCCTTACAATCCGCAAGGTAGTTGAACTCGCATTGCAGAATCAGGGATTTGAGATTCTAGCGGCGGAAACGGGCGAAGAGGCTTTTCAGAAGATCCAGGAGTTTCCGCCGGACTTTATTATCGCCGACACGCGGATGCCGGGGATCAGCGGGCTCGAACTCTGCCAGAAAATCAGAGAGGCAGAATCCCTGCAACAGATCCCCATTCTCCTCCTGTCCAGCAACTTCGAGGAATTCGTTTGGGAAGAGGCGCAGGCCGCCGGTGCCACAAGTTACCTCACCAAACCATTTGAGGCGAGGCAGCTGCTGGAGAAGGTCAAGGAATACCTGCCGCCGGGCCTTGGGATTCCCGAGCCGACCCTGGAGGAATCCACAGGAGAGTCCAGTTTGCCTCCTTCCGGGGAGCTGGGGCCCCAGTGGGTGGAGACTGTGCGGGAGGCAATCGATACCCAAGTACGTGAGATTGCTACAAAACATATTCGCGAGATGGCCGAAAGACGGATGGCAGAGCTCGAACCCGAAATCCGAAGAATCATTGAATCCGTCATCCAGGAAGCGGTTCCTCGACTAGCCGAGGAGATCCTCCGGGAAGCAATCGATACCCAGGTGAGGGAAATTGCCGCAAATCATATCGGGGAGGTTATGGAAAAGCATTTGCGGGAGATCGAACCGGAAACTCTGAAGATCATCGAGAACGTCGTTCGCGAAGAGGTTCCCCGCCTGGCCGAGGAGATCATCCGCCAAGAAATCGAGAAGATTAAAACCGGAACCGACTAGTTACAGAAACTCGCATTGAGATCATCCATGTTGCCGTGCCCCCTCTTAACGGATCCGGGCGCGCAACTTAGTAGGAGGAGCAGATTGGGAAGTGGAATTCTCGCCAAACAATATGATCCCGTCCAGGTGGAAGAGCGCTGGCTGGAGCACTGGAATCAATTGGACCTCTTTCACGCCGGGCAGGATCTCTCCAGGCCTCCCTTTTGTATCGTCATCCCGCCTCCCAATGTGACAGGCTCTCTTCACATCGGTCATGCTCTCAACAATACTCTCCAGGACATTCTGGTGCGCTGGAAGCGCATGGACGGCTATGATGCGCTGTGGATGCCCGGAACGGACCATGCGGGAATTGCGACCCAGAATGTCATCGAGCGTCAGCTCCATGCCGAGGGGCTCACCCGTGAGAGCTTGGGACGGGAACAGTTCGTGGCCCGGATCTGGAAATGGAAGAAGGAAGTCGGAGGCACGATCATCCGGCAGCTCAAGCGCCTGGGAGCTTCTTGCGACTGGAAGCGGGAGCGCTTCACCATGGATGAGGGGCTCTCTCGCGCCGTATTGGAAGTTTTTGTCCGCCTCCATGAGGATGGACTCCTCTACCGGGCTGAACGCCAGGTCAACTGGTGCCCGCGCTGCGAAACGGCGCTCTCGGACATCGAGGTTGTGCATGAAGAACGAGAAGGAAAACTGTGGCACATCCTTTACCCCTTCGCGGAAGACCCGACGCGCGGCGTCATCGTCGCCACGACCCGGCCGGAAACCATGCTGGCGGATACGGCGGTTGCCGTCAATCCCGAGGACGAACGCTACAGGGAAGCTATGGGCAAAACTCTCCTTCTCCCGCTTGTAGGCAGGCGGCTCAAGGTCATCGCGGACGCTTACGTATCCTGCGAATTCGGCACCGGAGCCCTGAAGGTCACACCGGGGCACGACCCCAATGATTACGAAATCGGCCGGCGCCACGGCCTCCAGATCATCAACGCGCTGGACAGCAAGGGAAACTTGACCAAGAAATTCCTGGTGGATGATAGCGGCGCGCCCTTGGACTCGCCCGCTTCTCAATACGTAGGACTTGACCGCTACCAGGCGCGGCGGCAGATTGTCGAGGATCTGCGAGAGGCCGGACTCCTCATCA
>DATEAK010000044.1:0-11886 GCA_035288405.1 bacterium
AGAGATTCCCGAACACCTATCATTGTTCTGACCGCGTACGGGGAGGAACTCTCTCCCCATCGTTGCTGGCAGTTAAACGTGAGCCAGGTGCTGGAGAAACCGGTGACTCGCGAGCGGCTTTTGTCTTCGGTCTGGAGTGTCCTAGGAAAACCCGAACAGGGACCCATGTCCCAAGGAGGTCAACATGTGGGAATTTCTGAGGGATAACGGACTGTGGATTGCGCTGGTCGGGGTGTTCGTCGTAATGCACCTCGCCGGCGGAGGATGCTGCGGCGGATTTCGGAAGCGTCCGGAGACGGAAGGGAAAGAGGGGTCTCCGGAATCTAAAACGGGATCACCCGAGGCAGGCAGAACGGGCGGCTGTCATTAGATTGGAAGACAGGACGTTCGGGAACGCTGAGGAATCCAAAATCATTGGTGGGGAGCTTCCCCAGCGTTCCGGGTTCCACTGTTCATTGTGATTCGGAGTAGCGCTCATGCGGAGATCAATTTTCCTGCCCGGAGTACTGGTTGCGGCATTTCTTCTTGTTTGGATTTGGGTCCAGACCTGGCTTGGAGAATCGATCTGGAACTTGAAGTTTGCCGAGACCAACACGCTGGATCCTCCCAAGCTCCAGGCCCTACAAACCGTTGAGGCTGACCCGGAATCACTGCTTACTTTGATCGAGCTTGTCAATGGCTTAGAGTTGGAACTCACCGGCTCGTCGGGCCACAGTCATTAGCGTCGTGCTGTCCTCTAGTCAAACAAGATTCTCTTTCAGCCTCCGGACTCTTTGTCCTCCTCTCCACCTTCTTTGCGTATTTGTGATTGGTCTGACCGTCCTGTCCTACGAGATCATTCTGACTCGATTCTTCTCGGCCCTGTTCTCCTATCATTTCGTGTTTGTTGCCGTGTCCCTGGCCGTTCTCGGTTTGGGGTTAGGCGGTCTGTTTGCCACCAGATTCCCGAAGGGGGATGAGGCTGTTCCCCTTGTGTATGGCGTTCTGCAGGGGAGATCCGCATTCTTCCTTGGACTTTCACTCCTTATTGTCCTCGTTTTGTTTGCCAATTTTCCCTGGGTCCAAGGCGTGTGGTTTTTTAGCTTGGTCGCTCTTTTGCCATTCGGTGTAGCCGGGTATTCTCTCGCCATGACGATGCGGTTGTTCTCCAGAGAGAGTTCACGAGTCTACTGGGCTGATCTCAGCGGCGGGGCGCTGGGCACTCTTCTCATCGTGGTTGGGCTCCAGAAATGGGGACCCGTAGGGGCACTCCTCTTTCTCTTTGCTCTGATCACTCTAATTTCCGGATTGTGCTTTCTCCAGGCCCGCACCTGGAAGTGGTTCGGAGCGGTCTCAAGCCTTTTCTTACTTCTTATTCCTTTGTGGGAATTGAGCACTCCGGGAGGACCGGTGGACTTACGCGGGGGTCGCAGGCAAGGATCAGAGAATCAACTGAGCCGGCTGTTTCAGAATCCTGAACTCGGAACGACTCTCATCTCAAGTAAATGGAACGCCTTCGCCCGCACGGATGTGGTTGAAATTTGGGAGGCGGAAAAACGGGCTCGACTCCTGTTCACGGACGGCGGCGGGGCTTCCCTGATTCCCCAGTTTCCGGGTGATTTGCTGGAGCATTCCTGGGTTGAGGAAGATCCGGGGCTGTTTCCCTTTCTCGCCGCCGCTCCCAGGAAAGTCCTGGTGATAGGAGCTGGCGGCGGGCGGGATGTCCTCCTGTCTCTCCGGGGCGGGGCCAAAGAAATTACGGCGGTAGACATAAACCCCGAGACCCTGAGAGCCGTGAGGCGTTACGCGGGGGATCTGGTCCGGCTCAAGAACGTACGCTGGGTTGTGGATGAGGGAAGGGGATTTTTGCAGGGCAGCAAGGAGCGGTATGATCTCATCTATCTCCCCCTGGTCTACACGGATCGTCCCGAAGCCATCAGTTATTCTCTGGTGGAGAATTACGTCTTCACCCGCGAGGCGTTCCGGGAATATCTCGATCACCTCACGGAAAAGGGGTTGCTGGTCGTCCGGTCCCACGATTTTAACGACTTTACCCGGGCAGCGCTTACCGCTCTGGAGGCCCTGGAAGGGCGGAACGGAAATTATTCCGGAGCCATGGGCCACCTGATCGGTGTGCACCGCAGCGACGGTTTCCTCCTGGATCCCCAGGAGGTGAGCTATCCGCTGTTGCTGGTTCGCAGAACTCCCTACCAACCCCAGGAGTCCTCACGCATTCTGAAGATTGCACTTGGGGCCGGGATGTATCCAATTTTTATCCCGGGGCTGGTTGCACGGTTTCCGTTCACGGCTCTTGCCGCCGGCCGGGAAACCCCGCAGAAATTTAGCAGTCGCTTTCCTCAAAACTTTACACCGACTCGGGATGATCGGCCGTTCTTTTACCAAATGAATCGATTCCCACCCCGGCCGTTGACGCTTTTGCTTCTGTTCGTATCCGCCGTCTTGCTGACTTTGCTCTTTGTCTACTTCCGGCACTGCGGGAGTTTCCCTCTGCGGCGCCCTTTAAAAGCGGCGGCCCTCTATTTCTCCGCCTTGGGTGTAGGATACATGTTGATTGAAGTGGCTCTCCTGCAGCGCTTCCTCCAGCTCCTCGGGTTTCCCACCCTAACATTTTCCGTTCTCTTGTTTGTCCTTCTTCTTGCCGGAGGAGTGGGGAGCTGGTGCAGCCGGTTGATTCCCGTGGAACGAACTGCTCGGTTTGTCTCAATTCTGGTGCTTGGACTCCTCGTTGCGAGTTTCCTTTTTTCCCGGGCTTTGCCTCCTTTGTTTTCCTGGGCTGCCTCCCTGGATCTTTGGACGCGATCGCTCGTATCCATGGCAGTTCTCTTTCCGTTGGGTTTTTTCCTGGGAATCCCTTTCCCTATTGGGATTCGTCTCCTGGAACACGGAGGTCTAGAGAGCGAGATCCCCTGGATGTGGGGGCTCAACGGGGTCGCTTCGGTGCTGGGATCGGTGGCGGCTGTGGCGATGGCGCTGATCCTGGGAACAAGCTGGGCCTTCCTACTGGGGGGACTTTGCTACTGGGCGCTTGTGCCGACCGCTCTCCGAGGGCTCTCGGAGCACTCCGTTGCTCCTTCTCCGAGATGCCCTTCCGAGTCTGGAGGTGGCGGCTCCACGGGAATCTGGTGGGCTAACAGCGAATTACCGTTTCGATTCAGGCGTGTTGGCAGGCAAGGGAACAGAAAGCCTGCCTCTCGGAGCTGGCGCGAGCCGCAGATCGACTTGCCGCCTGGTAGCGGACGGCCCCGCAGGCTGTGCGCACCGTTGCTCGCACTGAGTTGCCATGAGCCTTCGGCTCACCCGTGCATCATGAAAATCCCCCCTCCCTTTCCCTCCCCGAGGGGGGAGGGAAAGGGAGGGGGTGAGCAGAGGATTTTCTAGGCCGAATCTAGCCAGAGGCAGGCTTCGCTCGATCAGGGGGTGTAATAGCTGTCGATATAGCCGGCTGCCTCCTTGGCGAACATCCCCATCTCCATAGCCTCCCGGAGATAGTTCTTGGAGGCCCTCAGCGCGGAGGCATCAGGCCAGGTGAAGTCTGCCGGGAGCAAGAACTCCCGGGTCCGCTGCCAGGCCAGAGTGAGCTCTTCGGGCTTGTCCAATCCAAAGAACTGTTTCGCATACTTCCGGAAATGGGCCTCATCCTGCTGGACGCCCCGGTAGGCCTCCGTCCAGGCGGCCCGCAGCTTGGAGGCCAGAGCGGGGTTTGCCTTGATCCAGGGTTCCAGGCCGCCAAGCCAGATTATGGGGAAGACTTTGGTGTTCAGAAGGGTGTTTAGCTCATCCCGAAATCCCAGGATCGTTCTGTATTTTCCCGTCATGAGAAGCCGGGAGACATGGGATTCCCAGAGGATGCCCGCTTGCACCTCGCCCCTTTCCAGCACGGCGATGATCGCCGGCGCTCCGAGCTTTTTCAGTTGAAAATCCTTTTCGATGTTGAAGCCTTTTTTCCTCATCATGAAGTCAAACAAGTTGTACAGGCCGGTTATTTCCGGGGTGAGGGCGATGGATTTCCCCTTCAGATCTTCCACCTTCTGGTACGGCGAATCCTTCCGGACCAGAACGTACATATGGGAGGTCTGATAGGGCTGGATCAGGCGGATCGGGATGCCCTGCATGTTGGCCCGCAGCCCCGCCTCGGGCGTCATCAACCCCACGGAAATGGCCTGTACGCCCAGAAGACGCTGGATCTCCGGGACGCCCGCCCAGCGCGGTTTCATGATGAACCCGTTCTTGCGGTCCAGGCCCTTGTCCAGAATGTACTGGCCTCCCAGGCCGAAAAGCCCGTCCTGGGGAAGGCCCACCTCGACCGTGGGGAGCTCGGCCGCCTGTACTTTCGGAAAAGAAGCCGATATTCCCCACAGGGACATCAGGACTACCGCGGCGATGATCAGGATCTTGCTGGAATGCCTTCTCATCATTAAACCTCCTCTTTGATGAGATTGAGAACCGTCTGGAGCACCTTTTTCTTGAACTCGATAAAGTGCAAGTCGTCCAGGCTCCTCTCCGTGCCGGGAAAGGGGTTATCGAAAATGTTCACGACGCGCGCGGGCCTGGCGGACAGGACCACGATCCGATCTCCCATGTAGGCGGCTTCCTCCACGTCGTGGGTCACTAAAAGGGTGGTCTGCTTCAGGAGGGCGCAGATCGAAAGCGTATCCTCTCGCAACTTACGGGCTGTCAACTGATCCAGCTTGCTGTAAGGCTCGTCCATGAGAAGAACTTCCGGCTGGACCACGAGGCCGCGGGCGAGCCCGATTCTCTGGCGCATCCCCCCGGACAGATAGAGGGGGTACTGCTTGCGGAACTCGAGAAGGCCCACCAAGTCCAGGTATTTGTGAACCCGCTCCGGCCATTCAGAGGAAGGCACCTTCATGCCTTTCAGGGCGAAGATGAGGTTGTCTTCCACGCGCTTCCAGTTGAGCAGGCGGGGGTCTTGGAACACATACCCCAGCTTCGGCGGACGGGCCCCCGACTTCTGGTGGTTCGAGATGATCTCCACCTGGCCCCGATCCACGCGATCGAGGCCCGAGATCACGTTCAGAAGGGTGGACTTGCCGCAGCCCGACGGGCCCAGCAGGCAGGTGATGTCGTACGCCTTCGTATCGAAGGAAACCCCATCCAGGACCAGCATCTCGGTGCCGTCTTCCCGGGGGAAGAACTTGACGGCCCGATCCACATGGATATAGGCCATGGGTCAACGCCTCCACGCCTCGACCCGGGGGCGCCAGCGCGTCACAGTTCGCTCGAACCACCCGATGAGGCCGAACTCGATCAGGATCATGACGATCAGGAAGGTGAGGGCCCAGGCCAGCACGGTCTTCATGGAGAAGACGTTGAAGCCTCGGACCACCTGATAGCCCACTCCATCGCTGAAGCCGAACATTTCCACCACCACGACTACTTTCCAGGCCAGTCCCAGACCGTAACGGATGGCCGCCAGGATATGGGAGATGAGCTGAGGCAGGATCACCTCGACGATTTTCATCAGGGGAGTGGCCTGGAAGACATTGCTCATGTCGATGAGATCTTTGTCGATGGACTTCGTGCCCTGCCAGATGCTGATGGTCAGCATGGGAAAGATCGTGATGGCCACGGCGGCATAGGCGCTGGTCTCCGTCAGGCCGAAGAACATGATCATGAGCACGGCCCAAATGAGTCCCGGCATGGTGAGCCCCAGAATGACGGGCGGTTCGAAAAAGCTCTCCATGTTGCGCAGAGTTCCCATGAGGATCCCGAGCGGGATGCTGACGGCCATGGCCAGGCCGAAGCCGACCAGGACCCGGCGCAGCGTACTCCCCATCTCCACGAAGAAGTTTCCCGAGCTGATGATGGCACCCGCCTCCGCGAGAGTTTCCCAGGGCTTGGGGATCAGGGTAGGGGGGAAAATCAGGCTCAGGATCCACCAGATAAAGAAGATCGCCACGACAGAGGCGATCCTGAGACTGTTGTTCCAAACCGCCTTCTTCCCGCGGGCAGCTTTTGGGCGGGGAGGGACCAGCACATCGTCTTGGGAAAAGGGTTCCGCTTCGCCCGGCACGACCAGGGCCTTCTCTTGCTTTGCCACCAGCTTTCCTCGGGGTTCCTGGGTTTTGGATAATTTTTGCTATTATATCCCAAGGCAGGCAAGATAAAAAGATTTTTGAGGAAGCGGACAATCTGCCGCGGAAACCGTGGGCTTGCCGTCCGGTAGATATGGCGGCAGCCCAGGTTTTCCGCAAATCGCCGGCTTGCCTGGAGCTGTCCAGTCGGTTCAGAAGGGCTGGTCCTCTTTCAGAAGAGCAGCGATGAGACGCTCGGCCTCCGGACTCTGCCAATTGCGGGGGCCGATGGCCAGGGCCGCAATGCGCCCTTGCTTATCGATGAGAAAAGACTCCGGGTGCCCGGTGATCCCGAACCGGGCCGAAACTTCGGACCGGCTGTCCAGAAGGACGGGAAACGTCCATCCCAACTCCCGGGAGCGCTCACTCACGATATCCTCGGCTTCCCCCACATCGATGGCCAGTAGAGCAAAATCGGGGTGGCCTTTGTGTTCTTGAAAGAGTTTTTCTACAGAAGGACCCTCCTGTTTACAACTGTGTCACCAAGTAGTGCGGAAGTTGAGCATCACGACCCGGCCTCTGTATTCACGCAAGTTGACCGTCCTTCCCCCGAGGACCTTCAGGGAAAGTTCAGGGGCCTCACGCCGCTCCTGGAGAAGCTTAGCAAAGACCTGGTAGCCTTCCTCCGTCCGCTGTTGCTGTTTGGCCTTGATCAATGTGCTGCGGGCCAGGAGACCGAGGAACAAAAGGACAAGCGGGACAACGATCCAGGCAATGCGACGCTTCATGGCTTGGCTCCATCGAAGGGTTTGATTTTCACTAGAAGTTCGTGCAGGGCCTTTTGCGCGGCTCCGGGGTCCACGGCGAGCCAGACGTTCCGCTTGCCAGCGCCGTAGAAGTAGTGTTGCTGTCCCTGGCCGTCCACGGTGTAGACGACCTTGCCCCCGATGTCGAATTCCTGAAAATTGCTGTAGGGACCGCGCCCGCGGCGAATTTCCGCCGTCATCATTTGCAAGAGTTGCAGCGACTGCTCCAGGTTTTTAGATTCCGACAACCAGACCATGGCCTTGGAAGTCTTGTTGCTGTAGTGGCCGACGAAGCCGTCTTTCAGGTCGAAGGTCTTGCCATGGAGGCGAGAAATATCCTTTAGGGCTTCCTTCCCCTGGAGAGAGTGGTCCAGACGCATGTCGCCAAGAGTTGCAGGGAGGGGTATTTGCTTGGTCCCAGCGCCCGCCTGCAGGGGGATGATCGCAAAGAGCAGGAAACCAAGAACAGAGAAAAACAGCCGGTAATTGATTCGATGGCTCCTTCTGGAGCTTTTCACTGACACAGTAAGGTCCTCCTTTTGGATCGGTACACTCAAAACTCATTGACACCGGTTGCAGATATGCAAGTTTTCTGCCGTTTCCGCTGCCTGTCGCCCGGGTGCGGGGGCTTATTCGAAACTTGCAAGAACCCTTTTGTATCCAACCGTCATACCGAGATCGAGCTTGTCGAACCACGAAGGGTGCTAACTGAGAATGTTCCTTGAGTGATCATCGGCTTGCCAAAATGTCGGGATGCTGCCGGGGCTTTGCGCTGTTTTTGCCAGTTTGTCAAGAGCCGCCGATTTCAGTCTCGTTGCCGTCGCGGCAGAATCACAGATGCCTTCTCTAGTCAGTATTTACGGCCCTGCTCCCCATTTTTCCGATGGCATCGTGTTTGCTAGACAGGAGAAGGGAAGCTTGATTTAGGGGCAGTACATGGAAACAGAAAGCAGTAGCAAAGAGACGGGAAATCTCAGATTCAAGAAGTTTCTCTGGATTCTGCTTCCCGTTGTCTTCGTCGTCTATCTGGCCTGGTCTTCAACCCGGTCGGGGGAGATCGGAGTCAACGAAACGCAATTTACCAAGCAGGGTGAGAAAGTCTGGGTATCCGGGATGGTGACCAACCGATTGCGAAATCCTGTGGAGCACGTGGAGATTCAAGTCGAGTTCTTCAGTAGCTCGCACGAGAAGGTAGGGGAGAGCAAAGCCCGGGTCGAGGGGATTCCTGCTCGCGGGAGCGTTCCTTTTCATACTGCGGCCCAGCAGATTCCCTTTGCCGCTCATTTCCGCGTCAGCGTAGCGAACTATCGCAATCCCTATGGCAATTGAGGCTTGAAGGAGATCCTCATGATGAACACCCTTGGAGAATTTTCCCTCCTCTTGTCACTGGCTGTGGCCGCTTATTCCGGGGCAGCGGCATTGCTGGGTCATCGGAAAAAGCGACCCGAATTGGTGCGCTCCTCGGAGCAAGCCTCCCTGGCTCTTGTGTTCCTCCTCGGGGTTTCCACACTTGCGCTCATGGCGGCCTTCCTGCGAAATGATTTCAGCCTGGCTTACGTGATGAACTATTCTCGCAAGGGTCAGGGTCTTGCCTACAAGATATCGGCTTTGTACGGGGGGCAGGATGGCTCACTGCTGTTGTGGAGCTTCGTGCTCTCCATCTTTGTGGCCGTTGTGACCCTGCAAAACCGCTACCGGCACAGGGAACTGATGCCTTACGTCACTGCCACCTGCATGGCCATCTCGATTTTCTTTCTCTCGGTACTCAATTTCTCTTCGAACCCGTTTACGCCCGTCCCCGTTCCGCCTCCCGATGGCCATGGTCTCAACCCCCTGCTGCAGAACCCGGGCATGTTTTTCCACCCCCCGACCCTTTACATCGGCTACGTGGGCTTCACGATCCCCTTTGCCTTTGCCATTGCCGCTCTGATCACGGGGCGCTTGGGAGACGAGTGGATCCGTAGTACCCGGCGCTGGACGCTGGTCACCTGGTTCTTCCTGACACTGGGAAACATGTTCGGAGCTTGGTGGGCTTATGAAGTTCTGGGCTGGGGAGGATATTGGGCCTGGGATCCCGTGGAAAACGCCTCGTTCCTGCCATGGCTCACGGGAACGGCTTACCTGCACTCGGTGATGATCCAGGAAAAGAAAGATATGCTGAAGATCTGGAACATGGTCCTCATTATCGCGACCTTCGGGCTTTCCATCCTGGGTACGTTTCTTACCCGCAGCGGCATTCTCTCGTCCGTCCACACGTTCTCCCAGACGGGCCTCGGCCCGTTGTTCCTGGGCTTTCTTGCCTTTGTCCTTCTGGTTTCTCTGGGACTTCTCTTTTACCGCTTGCCGGACCTGAGGAGCAAGAATGAGCTCGATGGGCTGGTGTCCCGCGAGACGAGTTTCCTGGTGAACAATCTCCTGCTCGTGGGTGTGGCGTTTACGGTACTGTGGGGGACTTTCTATCCGCTCATTGCCGAGGCCGTGCGTGGAGTGAAAGTCACCGTAGGGCCGCCCTTCTTCAACCAGGTCATGATTCCCATCGGAATCGCACTCCTGTTCCTCGCCGGGATCTGCCCTCTGATCGCCTGGCGGCGGGCTTCCATGGCCAATCTGCGGCGAAACTTTCTCCTGCCCTTCCTGGCGGCTCTTCTGGGTGCTGTTCTCCTCATCCCGGTTGTAGGAGTTGGAGATCCACTGGTCAATTTCACCTTCGGGCTTCTCCTCTTTGTGGCGATCACCATCGGAGCCGAGTTCTACCGGGGGGCGAGGGCACGGTCCCACATGACGGGGGAAGGCTTCGCCAAGGCCTTCACCAATCTGGTGGCCCGCAACAAGAGGCGCTACGGCGGCTACATCATCCATCTGGGGATCCTCCTCCTGGTTCTGGCTGTCGCCGGCGGCGCCTTCAAGGTGGAGAAGGATGCTTATGTAAAGAAGGGGGAATCGCTGGAGATCGGCCCTTATACCCTGAAGTACGAAGATCTGGTCGGGTATCCGAAGGGGGACACGATGATTGTGGCGGCCCGGGTGGCGGTCTACAAAGGGGGGAAACTTTTGCAGACTCTTTTGCCGCAAAAGCAGTTTCACCCTGGTTCCGAACAGCCCCACGGGATGGTGGCTATCCGCAGCACGCTGAAGGAAGATCTTTACGTGATCCTGGCGAGCTATGACCCCCACGGTGCCTCCTTTCGCATTCTCATCAATCCCTTGATGATGTGGATGTGGATCGGCACGTACATCATGGGCTTTGGAATCCTGGTGGTCATGGGAAGTGAGCGTCCCCGCAAGACCCGCCGGACGGTCCCGGCCGCTGCCACGGAGGTGCCCGAAAATGCGCTGGTCTGAGCGGGTGCCTAGGATCGGAGTTTTGTTCATCCTGCTGCTCTTTTCTCCCGCCATGGCGTCGGCCCTCACGATGCGAGACGTGGGCAAGGACTTCATTTGCAACTGCGGTTGCAACAACCTCTTGCCGGACTGCGACATGGAATGCGGCGAGCAGTTGAGAAAAGTCATTGCCACCAAAATTGAGCAGGGGTGGGACAAGCCCAAGATCGCTGCTTACATGATCGACAACTACGGAGAGAAGCTGTTGGCAGCGCCCACGAAGAAGGGGTTTAACCTGACCGCTTGGCTCACCCCCTTTGTAGCGATTCTCGTGGCCGGTGGAGCGATTTTCGCTGTGGTGCGGCGCTGGACTTCCCGGCAGCCTGCTGCTTCCGACGCTCAGGGCAGCGAAGATCTAGCCAGTCTGGAGCAGCGCTATCAGAAGCGCTTAGACGCCGAGCTCAAGGATTTTGATTGAGGAGAGGACAATGGAGACTGTTCTCATTGTGACCCTGGTATTGGGGACACTGGTGTTTATCGGCCGGCCGCTCTTGCGCCCGGCGGCTTCTCCGAGGTTTCAAGGAAAGAGGGAAATGGAGGCGCTCGAGTCCGAAAAGGAGATGGTCTATACGGCTCTCAAGGACTTGGATCTCGACTACCACATGGGGAAAATTGATGCCAAAGACTACGGAGAGATCAAGGATCGCTATCGCCTCAAGGCTCTCACTTTGCTCGAGCAAATCGACCGGACAATGCAGAAGGGATCTCTGAGGAATGAGCACGCGATGGATGAGGCGAACAATCAGAGTGATGAAGTGAGGTTCTGCGCCCGGTGCGGGACATCGCGAAGTGCCGGGGATCATTTCTGCCGCATTTGCGGCGCTATGCTGGCTCCGGCCGGTTCATCTTAGGAGATGGGAAAGTGAATGCGAGAATTACGGCTCTTTTCATCCTCGTTATTTTGTCCTTTGCTCCTGCCCCATGGAAAACTGCGGACGGGGTTCCGGCGTACAAGATTTCCGATCTGAAGATTTCCGTGTGGCCCGAGTACGATGATCCCAGGGTCCTGGTGATGTATGAGGGCGTATTTTCCCAGAGTACAGGGGGGCCTCAGGCCGTGGAGTTCTATCTTCCGCCGGAGGCCGAGGTGACGGAAGCCTGCGCCATGACGGCGAAAGAAGAACATCTGTGCCAGAGCTGGGAGATTACAGAAGAAAAGGGAGTAAAGAAGGTCAAGTACAACTTGCCGGAACCCCGCTTCCGGTTGGAATATTATTTCAACGGCATACGCGGCGACAACCGGCGGGAAGTAGTGCCCTTCCTGCGGCTTGCATATCCCGTTGAGAAGCTGGCCGTCGACGTGCAGCAGCCCCTTCGTTCCGAGAATTTTCAAGTGGAGCCCAAACCGACAAATACTTTCGGGGACCAGCAAGGATTTAACTATGCTCACCTGGGCTTTGAGAATGTGGCGCCCGAGAAGAACTTGGCCCTCAAGATTGCTTACCTGAAGACCGACCGTAAGCCTTCCGTCAAGAAAGAGGTCAGCGGTGAGAAGGTTCCGGTCCGGGAAGTGCGAAAATCTCCGTATCTGTACGTGGCTGTGGGGACCACGATCGTCCTGATCGCTATCGGTGGTCTTACCATGAGCCGCAGACGGCGCCAGCTTGCTCCTGAAGGGGCCCGGTCAACAGCACCGGCAGTTGATCGGCAGGAAACTTCCCGGC
>DATEAK010000045.1:0-2347 GCA_035288405.1 bacterium
CGATCCGTTTCGCCGATCATGTGATCGGCGGCCAGTACAATCATCACCCCGTCTTTTCCCTGCTCCTGGAGATGAACAGCCGCCATGGCGATGGCCGGAGCCGTGTTGCGGCCACACGGTTCTCCCAGAACGTTTTCCCGAAGAAGCCAGGGCACCTGAGCGAGGACCTGTTTGGAATGGACTTCTTGGGTAACAATATAGATGTTCTCCGGGGAGATCAGAGAGGTAATGCGATTTGCCGTTTGCTGGAGCAAGCTTTCGTCTCCAAGCACACGAAGAAACTGCTTGGGATTCTCCCTGCGGCTCAAGGGCCAGAAACGGGTTCCCTCGCCTCCCGCCAGGATGACAGCGTGGACCGACGGGGACATCAGGAGGACCGCAGCCGGGAGATTTCTTTTCCCAGGATCGGGTATTTCTCCAGCTGTTCCAAGACCAGCGCCTGAATTTCTCCGAGCCGTTTCTTATCCATGGCCTCGAAGCGGAGGACCAGAACGGGTTGCGTGTTTGAGGCGCGCACCAGGCCCCAACCGTCCTCGAAAAGAACCCGGACTCCATCCACATCGATGACAGGATATCGCGCGGCAAAGTTCCGCGTGACCTCGGCCACGATGCGGAATTTGTCCTCTTCAGGACACGCGATGCGGATCTCGGGAGTCGAATAGGTTTTGGGCACGTCTGCCAGCATTTCCTTGAGGCTGCGCCGTTCACGGGAGAGAATCTCCAGCAAGCGGCAAGAGGCAAAAATCGCGTCGTCAAAACCATAGTAGTTTTCGGCAAAGAAGATGTGGCCGCTCATCTCTCCACCGAGCAGAGCGTTCTCGTCGCGCATTTTCTTCTTGATCAACGAATGCCCGGCTGCCCACATAATGGGGGTTCCGCCATGCTTGCGGATGTCGTCAACCAAGGTCTGGGAGCTTTTCACCTCAAAGACCACCGCGGCTCCCGGATGACGGGACAGTAGATCCCGGGAGAAGAGAATCATGAGCTGGTCGCCCCAAAGTATGTTTCCTTCGTTGTCCACGACGCCGATTCGATCCGCGTCGCCGTCGTATCCGATGCCGATTTCCGATCGTGTGGCGATTACCTGACGGCGGAGTTCGGAGAGATTTTCGGGGATCGTTGGATCCGGGTGGTGATGAGGGTAATGCCCGTCGGGGGTGGAGAACAGATCATGAACCGTGCATCCTAAATCTCGAAGGAGAGTCGGAGCGACTAATCCCCCTGTACCATTGCCGGAATCGATGACCACGGAAATGGGCCGCTCCAGGTGGGCCCGCTTCTTCACTTCGGAGAGATAGGGGCCCATGACCTCTGCTTTTCCATAAGATCCGCTGCCTTGTCGAAAGTTTCCGGACTCAATGAGGCGGCGCAGATCCTGGATCTCGGGACCGAACAGCGTATTTTTCCCCACGCATACCTTGAAGCCGTTAAACTCTGGCGGGTTGTGACTTCCCGTAATCATCATCCCGCCGTGTACGGGCAGGTAGTGCAGAGAGAAGTAGAGGAGAGGGGTCGGTACAAGCCCCACATCGATGACGTTACATCCGGTGGCCCGGATTCCCTCCACCAGTGCGTCCTTGAGTTCCTCGGAACTCAGACGGTTGTCCCGACCTACGCTGGCCACCGTCCCTCCCTGGTTTTGCATGAGGGTACCGAAACCAAGGCCGATCAGGCGGGCCACCTCGAGAGTGAGGTCCCTGCCGACGGTGCCCCGGATATCGTATTCCCGGAAAATATGAGACTCCATGAATGCACTCTCCTGCTGGCATGTGTTTAGAAGCAGCACTGGAGTGGGATAGTACCATCAGGGGATTTCGCGGGTCAAGGGATGGGCACAGGAGTTTCAGGAGGGGTCAATAGGGGGGTCCTGTTCAGGGATTCAGGGCTGAGCCTGCTCATCGAGCAGCAGGAGGGTCCCGGTTGAGGAGGAAATGGTCCGGATGTGCAAGCCATTTCCGGATGTTTCACTTTCTTGAGGATTCGACGTGACCGCGCCGGAGGCTTCGGCAAGTATGGACTGAAGTATCCCTTTGAGATCTCCTGGGATCTCTTCCAGGATCGTTTCGAAAGATTGTCCCAAATGGGATCCGTTCATTCCCAGAAGCCTTTCGGCCACGGGATTGAGCAAAAGCAGGGTCCCCCTGGAACCTAGGAGGACGACTCCCTGCGGCAGGCGAGAGACGATTTTTTGCAGAAGGTCCAGCATCTGCCGGTAATCCTTTCCTGCTTTTTCCCTTTCCAAACCCCGTTGGATGACAATTTTCAAGTGCTCGGGATTACATGGTTTCAGCAGATAGTCGTAGGCCCCGTAGCGAATCGCTTCGAGGGCCGAGCTCACAGTTTGATA
>DATEAK010000046.1:0-8557 GCA_035288405.1 bacterium
CTTGTCCTCCACTCTTCTCCGGAAACCCTGGTACAGGTTCGGGCAGTCTGCCAAGAGCGTCAGGGAAAATCAGACGAGCCTCTGAGTTATGTCATCAACCGAGTACGGATGGAGGTGGCGGAGAGTTTGACCAACCAAGTCCAGTCCCAGGAAACCGTTGCCAGGTCAGATCTAATTGCAAAGTTCGGGCGCTGGACGATGGATCCCTATCTTGGTATCCCGTTTTTTCTGGCAATCCTCTACCTGATCTACGAGTTTGTGGGAAAATTCGGAGCAGGCACCTTGGTCAATTTTCTCGAGAATACTTTTTTCGGGGGCGTTGTAAACCCGCTTGCCGTACAAGTTGTCAACAAAACGGTCCCTTTCGCTTTGCTCCGGGATCTCATTGTGGGAAATTACGGTCTGATCACTGTCGGTCTCACGTATGCTCTGGCCATCGTTCTACCCATCGTGGGGACATTTTTCCTCACCTTTGGTCTCCTGGAAGACTCCGGTTACCTGCCCCGCCTGGCGGTCATGAGCGACCGTGTCTTTCGCCTGATGGGGCTTAACGGCAAAGCGGTGCTCCCCATGGTCCTGGGGCTTGGCTGCGACACTATGGCCACCTTGACCACGCGCATCCTCGAATCCAAAAAGGAGCGGCTCATCGCCACGATTCTCCTGGCCCTGGCCATCCCCTGTTCCGCGCAGCTCGGAGTCATTCTCGGAATGCTGGCCACTCTGTCCGCAGGCTACGTCATCATTTGGGCGTTGATCCTCGTTGTGGTCATGCTGGTCGTAGGGTACCTGGCGTCGCTGATTCTGCCGGGGAAGTCCTCCGATTTTCTCCTGGAAATCCCCCCTTTACGGGTGCCTCAACTGAGCAACATCCTCGTCAAAACCGTGGCCCGCATCGAGTGGTATCTCAAAGAAGCAGTTCCTCTGTTCCTACTCGGCACGCTAATGCTTTTTGGCCTCGATCGAGCAGGTCTGTTGCAGGTTGTGGAGCGCCTGGCATCTCCGGTGATCAGCGGCATCCTTGGCCTCCCGAGTCGCGCCACCGAGGCGTTCATTATCGGATTCCTGCGCAGGGATTACGGAGCTGCAGGTCTTTTTGCTTTGTCCAAAGATGGACTTTTGGATCCGACTCAGACTCTGGTGAGTCTTGTGACGATCACCTTGTTTATCCCATGCATCGCGAACTTCTTCATCATCGTGAAGGAACGAGGGTTGAGGACGGCTCTGTGGGTGAGTGCCTTCATCTTCCCCTTTGCCGTCCTTGTGGGCGGTTCTCTCAACTGGGCTCTGAGGACTTGGGGGTTTTGAGATGAAAGAGAACCTTCCTTCCCTCTGCCCGTTGTGCGGAACTCCGTTCGGCAGAGTTCTGTCCGGATGCGGAGGCTGTCCGATGCACTCGGACTGCGACTTGCTCTGCTGCCCGCGCTGTGGCTATCGCACGATCTTAGAGTCGCGACTGACTCGTCTCTTGCGCAAATTTGTTGGGAAGGAGACCGCCGTGAAAGGACAGGCAAAGAGTCCTGGGGTTCGCAACGAACCGTTTCCGCTGCGGGAAATGTCCCCCGGAGAATATGGTCGGATTGTCCAAATCATCTCCGATCAGGAATCCCGCTTAGCCCGGCTCAGCTCTCTGGGTCTCATCCCCGGCTGCCGCATTCGCCTCTGTCAGCGGCATCCCGCCACGATTGTGGAAGTCGGAGAGACGACCCTTGCCCTGGGGAATGATCTCGCCGAGAGCATATTCGTACAGCCCGACTCAGAAAACTAAACCGCACGCTACGCTGCGCGGTTTCCCTTGCCTGGCCGCTTCCGATGAGGGGTACCCGTCTTGGGTGCTCGCTGCTCCCGGTACTTCCGCCAGGGCACGCAGGGCAGCTTCCTCAGTTGCCTTAGCCCGAGGGAGTTGCCCCCGCAGGCGACCTTAAGAGGTTTCGGGGCGTAAGGTACTCGATCCGGCCCGACAAATCTACCGCCGAAAGCTCTTCGGGAGCCGGGTACCCATCCTGGGTGTGGGCACTCACGAGGACCCCATTGAAAAACAGGGAGTGGGAAGGTTCCTCAACTCCTTGACGTCCGCGATCCCGCTTGACATAATGGGGTGGCCCGTTTCTCGGAACAGGGGGGCTATGAAAACTCACAAGGTCATCGGGCTCATGTCCGGTACTTCCGCCGACGGCGTGGACGCCGCCTTAGTCGACATTGGTGGACAGGGCGCTAAAACGCGGGTGGATCTCCTGGCCCATACCACTTATCCTCTCGACGCCAGCCTCCGCCGGGACATTATCCAGTCCTGTCAACCTCACTCGGGTACCGTCGACCGAATCTGCCAGCTTAATTTCCGCCTGGGGGAAGCTTTTGCGGAGGCGGCCATTCAGGTGACACAGCAGGCCGGACTCGACATGGCAGAGATCGATCTCATCGGCAGCCACGGGCAAACGCTCTTCCATGTTCCCATGAAAGATTCTGCTCGCGGTTTCAGCACGGCTTCCACTCTTCAAGTCGGAGAGCCCGCAGTCATTGCGGAACGCACCGGGAGAACCGTCGTCGCTGACTTCCGCTGCCGGGACATGGCTGCCGGCGGAATCGGGGCACCCCTGGCCCCCTATGTTCATTACCTCCTCTTTCGCGACAAAGGGCGTTCTGTCGCGGTGCATAACCTAGGGGGCATCAGCAATCTTACCCTGCTTCCCAAAGGCGGTGACCTATCCAAGGTCATCGGCTTCGATACAGGTCCGGCGAATCTCCTGATCGATCGGATTGTCGAGGAAGTCTCCGCAGGCAAGGAGCACTTTGACCTGGACGGCCTGCGGGCCGCCCGAGGAAAGATCCAGGAAGAGATGCTGGAGGGGCTCCTGTCTCACCCCTTTATCACCACACCTCCTCCCAAGGCTACGGGCCGGGAGGACTTTGGTCCCGGCTTTGCGGAGAAAATCTTGATATCGGCTCGGGGACAGGGAATGGAAGGCGATGACTTGGTGGCTACGGTGACAGCATTTACCGCCGAATCGATTTTGCGTAACTACCGGCTCTTCGTCCTCCCCCACTACGACTTGGATCAGATCATCTTGGCGGGCGGAGGTGCCTATAACCGGACACTGGTCTCGATGTTGTCCCGGGGTTTTGATCCGATTCCGGTAATCCTCAGTGATGCCCTTGAGTTCCCCGCGAAAGCCCTGGAAGCAGTCATCTTTGCTGTCCTGGCTCACGAGACCCTGGCTGGGTTTGCGGCGAATCTCCCGGGGGTCACCGGCGCCTCACGTCCAGTCAGGCTAGGAGCTATTATCCCGGGAGAAAACTTCCGAGGCCTCCTGTCCCGATAGCAATCAAGGAGTGCATGCCGAAAGGTGCGAGGGGTTCATCAGCAGCCGACCAGCTTATCAACCAACGAGCGAACGGGAAGGAAAAGTTTGGAAAGAATCTTCAACCGAAAATTTTCTTGACTCGTCCAAGAAATCCCGCGCGCAGGGGATGGTGGTTCTCACCACTCAATCGAGCGAACTCCTGGAGAAGTTCCTTCTGGCGGGAAGTCAGGTTCGTAGGTGTCTCCACCAGAATACGCACGACTTGGTTCCCGATCCCGCGACCTCTTAGATCCGGAAATCCAGCTCCTTCAATCTTGTAGAGGTCTCCACTCTGAGTTCCAGAGCGGATTTTAATGACCTGTTTCCCCTTCAGAGTGGGAACTTCCAAATCTGTGCCCAGTGCGGCTTGCGAGAAACTGACAGGAATTTCAAAAAAGACATCGTTGCCTTGCCTGGAAAAGATCGGATGGTCGGCAACCGTTATGTCCACATAAAGATCGCCTGGAGGGCCACCTAGGCTACCCGCTTCTCCTTCACCAGACAGCCTGAGCCGGGTTCCAGTTTCAACTCCCGGAGGAATCCGGACGGAAAGTTCGCGTTCCCGCTTAACCTTTCCCTCTCCCCGGCACTCGGGACAGGGATCTTTGACGATATGCCCCTCCCCATGGCAATGGGGGCATGTTCGTGAGATCGTGAAGAATCCCTGTTGATAGCCCACCTGGCCCCGTCCCTGGCATGTGGAACATTTCTCGACTCCGCTCCCGCCCTTGCCCCTTCTTCCCTTGCAGGCAGGACAGGTCTCATGGCGCGGAACCCGGATGGCTCTCTCCACTCCCGTAGCCGCTTCGACAAAAGAAATCTCCAGGTTGTAGCGCAGGTCAAAGCCTCGCTGAGCTTTGCTCTGGCTTCTTCGGCTACCCGTGCCGAAAAAGTCTCCAAAGAAATCTTCGAAGATATCCCCAAAGTTCGTCCCAAATCCAAAACCTGCCTCGCCAAAACCGCCGGCACCCGGGACGGAATGCCCGAACCGATCGTAGCGGGCCCGCTTTTCGGGATCTCGAAGAACCTCGTAAGCCTCGTTGATCTCCTTGAATTTCTCTTCGGATTCTTTATCGCCGGGATTCTTATCGGGGTGATGCCTCATGGCAAGCTTGCGAAAGGCCTTTTTTATCTCCTCCTCGCTCGCCTCGCGATCAACTCCAAGAACGTCGTAATAATCCCGCTTGTTCAAAGTGCTTCCACCCACGCCCTGCACCTTATTCCTTTCCTTGCCTTGCTATGACAACGCCACGAGGGGATATAGGCTGGCGCAATCTTCCCAACCATAGTCTCTCGCGGCACATGAAATATTGTTGTATTGCTCACGACTCTACCGGTTTCTTGGACACGCTCACTTTGGCCGGACGCAAAACCCGGTCGTAAAGGAGATACCCCTTTTCCAGCTCATCCACAACCGTGTTGTCTTCTTGCCCTTCTGAATCAACCCGCATTACGGCTTCGTGCACCGTAGGGTCGAAAGGCTCGCCCAGACTTTTGATCTCGGTAACTCCCAGCTTTTGAAACGCCTCCTTGATCTGTTGTAAGATCAGATCGAGTCCTGTCTTCAAGCTGTGCAGTTCTCCTCCCATCTTCACGGCTTCCAGGGCCCGGTAGAGATTATCGACAATGGGCAAAAATTCTCTTAAAGTCTTCTCATGGGCATAGCGGGAAAATTCCTCTTTTTCCCGGGACACGCGCTTTTTGTAATTTTCAAATTCCGCCTGCAGCCTGAGGAGACGATCGAAATTTTGCTTTCCCTCTTCGGATTTCCGGGTGACTTCCATTTCCAGCTGGCTGATTTTAGACTCCAGGTCCTTGGAAGATGTCGTCTGCGAATCCTGACCCGAAGCCCCTCGGAAGACTCGCTCCGGGTCTGTTTCCTGCTGACTTTCTTCCCTCTCTGGTAGGTCCCGATGTACCACATCTTCTTCGGGAAAACCTCCGGCTTCAATCGGTATGCGCGTCATTGCTAGGCCAAACTCCTTCCGGGGCCACAGGCCCCTCTATATGAGGAGACGCGCCCGACCCTTTTCCGTTCACCCAGGGCCGCGGCGCGCGCCAACGAATCATAACAAATGGTTGCCTTGCCGGGATACGCTAACGCTCCGTCAAAAGCCGCGAGAGGGTTTGGGCGGTCGCCGCCACGAGGGCCATCATTCGCGGATACTCCATCCGAGTAGGCCCGATGACCCCCAGCACACCGAGGGCGCGGTCCCCGCAGGTGTAAGGGTGCATCACGAGACTGCAATTCTTCATCTCCTGAATCTCATTTTCAGACCCGATGAGAATACTGACACCCTGCCCGTGGAGAACCCGGTCTATGATCTTCAACAACCTGCTCTTATCCTCGAACGCAGAAAAAATACTCCGCATTTTGTCCACATCCGCGGTGAATTCCGGCTGTTTCAGAATGTTTGTCGTCCCTCCGAGAATCACCTGCCCACTTTCAACGTTCTCCTCCTGGACCAGCGCCTTCTGGCTAAGCCGCATGGCATTCATCAAAAGCTGGTCATACTGCTCTTTTTCACGGGCCATGTGTTTGACAATTTCACTGCGGATCCGCGGGAGAGGCATCCCTCCAAATTCGGCATTTAGGTAGCCCGTCATTTGATCGAGCTTTTCCTGGGTGAAATCCTCGTCGAGCTCGATAATCCGGTTATGCAGGATACCCGACTCGGACACAAAAACAGCCATGGCCTGATACGGCCGAAGCCGGATGAATTCCAGATGCTTAAGAACCACCGAGCGGACATCAGGTAAGGATACCAACCCGGCTTGCTGGCTGAGGAATGAAAGCAGACGGGAAGTCACTTCCATGAGATCATCAATTTCACGAACCCCGCTGGGAAAGCTCTGCTCGATTTTTTCCAATTCCTCCCGGGCCAGGGGCGGGATTTCCCCCAAACTGTTTACGTAAAAACGGTAGGCCAGGTCCGTCGGCATCCGCCCCGCGGAAGTGTGGGGATGGGAGAGGTATCCCGTGTCCTCCAAGTCGGACATCACATTGCGGATCGTCGCGGGACTCAAACCCAAATGGGTCATTTTGGCGATGGTCCGCGAACCGACTGGTTCAGCGGTGCCAATATAGTTTTGGACAACCGTACGCAGGATAATCTCGGCTCTTTCGCTAAGTTTGGCTTCGACCATGTATGGCAGCCGCCTTTCTGAACTCGTCTTCCTTGGCATAGCCCGTTTAGCACTCATCCCTACAGAGTGCCAGGACTACTGGGAAATTAGGCAGACTTTCCCTCCATGTCAAGGAGAAAAATACGCTTTCACACCTTGCCTTTTCAGAAACTCCCGGCTAGAGTTTGAATTGGAATTCGTTATCTGGGGGGCATCAAAGAATGGGTCATCGGTTTGTGGTCGACATGACCCTGGGCAAGCTGGCCCGTTGGCTTAGGATCCTCGGATTTGACACTCTTCTTATCCGGGAAGGAACGGTTGGAAGCATTCCCGAACAAGAGGGCCGGCTTTTCTTAAGCCGAAATCGTGTGCTACTTCACCGTGCCGGCGGTCAATCCCATCTGCTCTTGCGTTCTCATCGAGTTACCGAGCAGTTACGAGAACTTTTCAGCGCACTGCAAATCACACCCAATGACCTGAATGGAGCCCCACGCTGTTCCTTGTGCAATATGGAGCTTGTCCAGATGGAGCGCTGCGCCGTAGGCATTCTAGTACCCAAGTACGTGGCCAGCCATGCTCCTCGCTTTGGGCGCTGTCCCCACTGCACACGAATCTACTGGCCCGGAACTCACCGGCAACGAATGACCATCCTCATGAAGCAAGTTTTTCCTCCTGGGAAACTGCAAAATGATCAACCCTCCTTCCTGCACTGTGGTTCTTGACAAATCCCCGTCAAATTTGACCTTCTGCCCATCTTTGCTTATCCTCGTAATCTCCCAGTGGAACAGTGATTATTTGGGCCTTTTAAAAACAAGCAATTATCCTGTCACTTGGGAGGCAATGTGAACCACAAAACGGCACGGCCGTTGCATATGAGGAGGAGAAGTGGTAACTGTAAGTCTTTCCAACGGTTCCGTAGGCTATCTCGGAACGCAGGGAGGTTTGAGCCATGCACAAAATTGCCTGGAAAATGTTCAGCGCATACGTTATAGCTTATAAATCGCCAATGAGCACAGAAGCAATGATTTTGACGAATCGAGCTTGGAGGAGCTAAGGATGGCCCAACAGGTTACCAGCGCGGGATTACTTTCCACTCTCAGGGATGTGGCTGCCGCTGAGAACGATAACTTTCAGGGGCTCCATTGGGAAGGCAGCTTTGAGGAATACCTGGAAATCGTACGGATCAATCCCAAGGTAACTCGAACGGCCTTTCAGCGCATCTACGACATGATCATTTCCCACAGCCTCGAGGAGTATCAGGAGAACAAAGAAAAGATCGTCCACTACAAATTCTTTGACGACGAGAGATACAAAGGGCGGGATGCGATCTACGGTCTTGAGCGGCCTCTCATGCGGCTGGTCAACGTGTTCAAGTCTGCCGCCCATCACTATGGTACGGAGCGCCGCGTCCTTCTCCTTCACGGTCCGGTTGGAAGCGCCAAGAGCACGATCGCCCGCTTGCTCAAGAAAGGGTTGCAGGACTACTCGAGGACCCCGGAGGGCACCCTTTACACGTACGGCTGGGAACATTCAGTCGTTGAGGATCACCAGGAGAAAAGCTTCATTCGAGAGTTTTACGATTGCCCCATGCATGAGGAACCCCTGCACCTGATTCCCGTCGAATTTCGCGACCGGCTGATTCAGGAACTCTTCAACAAGGACAAACCTGAGGAAGAGTCGGTGACCATCGAAGGGGACTTGTGCCCCTACTGCCGCTACATCTTCCAGGGATTACTGCGCCGCCATGGAGGGGATTGGACCAAGATTCTGAATCATGTGCGCGCCCGGCGTCTCCTTCTCTCTGAGAAAGACCGCGTCGGCGTCGGGACGTTCCAACCGAAGGATGAGAAAAACCAGGACTCCACCGAGCTTACGGGGGACATCAATTACCGGAAGATTGCCATCTACGGTTCCGATTCGGATCCACGGGCCTTTAACTTCGACGGTGAATTCAACATCGCCAACCGCGGCTTGATCGAGTTCATCGAGGTCCTGAAACTCGATGTCGCGTTCCTTTATGATCTCCTGGGAGCCTCGCAAGAGCACATGATCAAGCCCAAGAAATTTGCCCAGACGGACATCGACGAGGTGAT
>DATEAK010000047.1:0-5948 GCA_035288405.1 bacterium
GAAAGTTTCCCGGTGATTCATCCTAGCTTTTCTTACAATAGGCTGGAATTTTCAAGGAAGCCATAGGCCAATTCCCTCAAAAAGGTAGAATACTTTCTCCAGAACGTTTAGAAAATCCGGTTCGTCGCGCTCAAAGCGGGAAGACCGGTTTCCTCGGGATTGAGGATGAGTAACAAGAAACTCGAGTGCCGGACAGTTTCCGGATCGGAAAGCCCGATCAGCTTGGGCTGTTTCCAAGTTGACAATGTTGGGGTGGGGAAGTATACAGGGGTTAATTAAGTGGAACATTTGCAATATGATACCGACCGTTGGGTGCGAAAAGTGAAAAGGGGAAAGCGGGCTTGTCGTTGGAGGAGGGGGTGCGGGTGTACAAGCATATCTATGTGCCGGTAGATAACTCGGAGTGTTCCAATCGCGCCATGGACCTCGCTCTGGCCTTGGCCGAGGTTTATGACGCCAAGCTCACCGGTTGTCACGTTTATGCGGCTCGTCTGCACGACTACCGCTTCAAACAGATGGAGTACACCCTTCCGGAGGAATATAAGGACGAGCAGGAACTGGAGCGTCAGAGAAAGATCCATGACTCGTTGATCAGCATGGGACTCCAGCTCATCTCCGAGAGTTACCTGGACGTCATGGAGCGGAAGGCGGAGGCGAAGGGGCTCGTCTTCGAGAAGAAGCTCATTGACGGCAAGCACTACAAGGTGCTGATCGAGGACGTCAGGAACTCGAACTACGACCTGGTGATCATGGGGGCCGTCGGCATGGGAGCGGTTCGTGACAGTCAAATTGGTTCGGTCACAGAGCGCTTTATTCGCAAGGTAACCACCGATACCCTGGTGGTCCGAAACCGGAAGGATGCCGGTGAGGAGCAGGGGCCCATTGTGGTTTGCCTGGATGGCAGTCCCCAGTCCTTCAACGGTCTCCAGATCGGCATCGCTCTGAGCAAGGTGATCGGTTGTGGCGTGCAAGCCGTCGGGGTTTACGATCCTTATCTCCACTACTCCATGTTCAACGGTCTCGTCGGAGTCCTCTCCGAGAAGGCCGCCAAGATCTTCCGCTTCAAAGAGCAGGAGCAGCTTCACGAAGAGATCATCGACACGGGTCTCGCAAAAATATACCAGTCCCACCTGGAGATCGGCCGCAAACTGGCGCAGGAGAACGGGGTCGAGCTGGGAATTACCTTGCTTGACGGCAAATGCTTTGAGAAGGTCCTGCAGTATTGCCGCAAGCAGTCCCCAGCGCTCCTTATCTTGGGACGCATCGGAGTTCATTCAGACGAAAACGAGATGGATCTCGGATCCAACACGGAAAACCTGTTGCGCCTGGCCCCTTGCAGTGTCCTTCTGACCGGAGGGAAGTATTACCCGCCCCTGGACGTCAAGGCGGAAGAAATTATCTCCTGGACCGAGGAGGCCGAGGGTCGTATGGACCGGGTGCCCGAGCAAGTTCGGGGTGTGGCTCGCACGGCACTGCTGCGTTACGCGATCGAGCAGGGGCATACGGTGATTACCTCCAAAGTCGTCGACGAGGCTATGGCCGTCTTCATGCCCGCGCGCACCTCGGAAGCCATGCAGATGCTGGCCGAGCATGTCGCGATGGATAAGATCAAGACGGAAGACCTCACAACCTCGATCTGCGAAGTGTGCGGATATACGGGCAAGGGGCCGAATCCTGTGGTGCGCTGCCCGGTATGTGGCGCCGGGGCTGAGCGCTTTGCCGTCATCGACCGGAAAGCGATAGAGGCTATGGCGGCGACTCAGGGGGAAGTCCTCGAGGAAGAGGTCATGCCCGGAGTTCACGTGAAGTGGTCCAATGAAGCACGGGCGGGGCTCCGGGAGGTGGAGGATGCCTACCTGCGGCGCCGGGTCAAAGCTCGCATCGAAAAATTGGCGCGCTCCAAGAGAATCCCCGTCATCACGCGGGAGCTGGCTTTTCCCATGATCGAAGAGATGCTGGGCCGGGAAACTCTCGGTGCCGGCTGGGAGACGCTGATTGCCAAAACGAAGTTTGAGCCTGTGGAGGCCGGGAATAACGGAAATAACGGGAACAACGGGGCGGGTGAGTTTCAGTGGACGGACGACGCGCTGGCTCGCCTGAACCGGGTGCCCGCGGGCTTCATGCGGGATATGACCCGAGAAAATATCGAGTCCGTCGCACGAGATCAAGGGATCACCACCATCGACCTGGACGTGTGCGAAAGGGGAATCGGCCAGGCACGCGATGCCATGAACGAGGTGATCGCCGGCTACATCAAGAACAAGAAGGGATAAGATGGACGGAAGGTGTCCAGCCGCGGCGCGGAGGAAAACGGCCGTGCGGCTGCGGGCCCTGAGATGACTGCGGAGACCTCGAAAGCTCACACGATTTCCTGGAACTTAACCCAGCGCTGCAACCTCCTGTGCGCGCACTGTTACATGAGCGCGTATCCGGGTGCCGGCAATTCGGGCGAGCTCTCTACCGACGAGTGTCGTCGGGTCATGGATGAAATTGCCCAAATCAACCCCAATGTGTTTCTCATCCTGACGGGTGGTGAGCCTTTTCTCCGCAAAGACCTTTTTGACCTGGCGGGCTATGCCCGGGATAAGGGATTCACTGTCGTTCTGGGGACCAATGGCGTCCTTTTGCGCGAACGTCAGGCTCGACTCATGAAGGAACACGGAATTCAGGGCGCCAGCATCAGCCTGGACTCTACAGACCCCCAAACACACGACGACTTTCGGCGCTTACCCGGCGCCTGGCAAGGTGCAGTCCGTGCCACGGAGATCCTGCAAGCCGAGGGGATTCCCTTTTCCCTGCACATGAGCGTCATGGACTGGAATGTGAAGGAGATTCCGGCCATGGTCGATCTGGCCTCCGACTTGAAGGCGCACGTTCTCAACTTCTTTTTCCTTGTGCGCACCGGCCGCGGGGAGAAGCTCACCGACATTTTGCCGCAAGAGTACGAACGGATCCTCACGTATCTTGCCAGAGTACAGGGTGTCGGTGCCGGCGGGGAGACTACCGGGGACGCTGTGTCGGACGCGAGAGAAGATCCCTGGAGTCTGCCGGTCGGCCAAGTCGATCGCCTCCTCATCCGGGCGAAGTGTGCCCCTCATTTTCGCCGCGTTCTCTGGAGCCTGGACCCTCGTTCCCCGCTCCTCAAAAATTACGCCCACGGCAGTTGTCCGGCCGGCAAGTACTACTGTCGGATCACTCCGGAGGGTGATGTGACTCCCTGCCCGTACATGCCGGTCTCGGCCGGCAATCTACGCCGCCAGTCATTTGCGGATCTGTGGGAGCAGGCCTTGGTCTTCAACGATTTGAGAAGCTCGAATCTGCGGGGCCGCTGCGGCGCCTGTGAGTTTTCCAAGATCTGCGGAGGGTGCCGGTGCCGGGCCTATGCCACTTACGGAGATTATCTGGCGGAGGATCCCGCCTGCGTCTATGAGCCGGGCCGTTATGGAGGGCAACTGATCTCTCTTCCCGAGGAGCAGACCTTCGGCGTTGAGGTGAGCTTCAGTCTGCCCTGGGAGGAGGAGGCAAAGGCTCGCCTTGGCGCCATTCCCTCCTTTGCACGCGGGATGGTGGTGAAGGCCGTCGAGGCGTTTGCCCAATCCCAGGGTGCCCCTGTAGTGACAACGGACTTGATGGCCCAAACGAAGTCTCGGTGGGGAGTGAACCCGAAGCGTCTCTTCGGCTCTGCCTTCAAGCGTCCGCAGGACTCGTAGGAGAATTCATCTGCACCCTCTGCCTTGTTAAGGAAGAAGAGAGTGTCTTGAGCAATGCTTAGCATAAAGCTGGAAGGTGGGGAAAGGAAGTAGCGGTGAAAGGCTACAAGGACATCACCGGAGACGGCGGTTCGAACATCCTGGGGCAGATGGCGGAGCAACACGCCAAACTCCAGGGGAGGATGGAAAAAATCCGCTACAAAATCGCGGTCCTGTCCGGAAAGGGCGGGGTGGGAAAGTCCGCGATCACCGGGAATTTGGCGGCCGCTCTGAGCCTGGATGGCTACCGTGTGGGGGTACTGGATGCGGACATCAACGGCCCCACACTGGCCAAGATGCTCGGAGTTCGGGGACAGCGCCTGCGGATGTCCGCAGAGGGAGTGCACCCGGCCCTCAGTCCTCAAGGGCTGCGCGTTCTCTCCATGGATTTGCTTCTCCCCTCGGACGATGCGCCGGTGGACTGGAAGTCGGTGGTGCAGGGAGAATCCTACCTCTGGCGCGGGACGGTGGAGGCCAATGTACTGCGGGAATTTCTGGCGGATACGGTGTGGGAGGATCTGGATTTTCTTCTTGTGGACCTGCCGCCCGGAACGGACCGCCTTCCTACATTGGCCAGCCTGGTGTCTCTCTCCGGGGCGATCCTGGTGACCATCCCCTCGGAGGTGAGCCAACTCGTCGTCCGCAAGTCGATCACCGTCGCCCGTGAATTGCCGACTCCCATTGCGGGGCTGGTGGAAAACATGGCCGGCTACGCCTGCCAGAACTGCGGCTCACTGGGGGATCTCTTCCCCTTGGGGAACGCCGAGCGCATGGCGGAAGAAGTCCGCATCCCTTATTTGGGGCGGATCCCTTTTGATTCGCGCATCGGTCGTTGCGGGGATCTGGGCGTGCCCTTCGTGTCCCAGCATCCCGCCAGCCTTGCGGGGCAGGCCTTCCAACAAATTGCGGTGAGATTAAAGGAATTTCTAGGAATAGGTGGTTGAACATGGAAGCATCTCAGAGTCGTCCCTGGATCATTCGCATAATCGGGGGCTACCTGCTACTTGCTCCCCTCCCGCAGGGGACGAAACTTTTCAGACGGGAAGCGGCAAAGTTGATAGAATGGGCCCAATTTAAATCTCCTCTTGGAAGGGGGATGCAATGAAGTTTCTCTGTGTCCGCTGTGACGAAGCCATGAAGTTTACGGGCAGCCGCGGCCCCGACGAAGGGTCTCTTTCAGTCATGTTCCAATGCCCTCACTGCAATTATGAAATCGCCATGCTCACAAACCCCGGGGAAACCCAGATGGTAACGAGCCTGGGCGTTCAAGTGGGGGGACGATCCCGGCCGGCGGAGCCCTATGAGCAGGTGCGAGGGAGTCTCGCCAACCAGCGCGACGGCGCCTTCGATGGAACAAGAACGGAAGTCCCGAGTGCAGAGGCAGAAGCGGGATCTCAAATGTCCGGTTGTCCCTTTGCCGGCATGCTCAGTCAGCAGGAAGCTCCCCAGGAGAAAGGGGACGTTGCCTGGACACCGGAGGCGGCAAGCCGGGTGGAGCGGATCCCGGGCTTTGTCCGTTCCTGGGCCAAAAAAGCCATTGAGGGCTACGCGAAAGAGCACGGTTACGCCGTCGTGGACGAGCGGGTGATGGACGAGGCCCGGGAAAAGATCGGGATGTAGTTCTCACCCTATGGTGACCTCACGAGCACTGAAATCTTTCTTGCTTGCCTTTCTCCTCCTTTCCGGGTTGTTCCTGCCTGTCCGGATGGCGCATGCCGCCCGGGCTGTACGAGCCCAGGGAGGAGAAATCCTCTCGCATACGATTACCGCCCGTCTCGATATCTCCCGGCATTTTCTAGATGCAACCGATCAGATCAAAGTGGGAGCGCTCCGCAAGAACACGAATGAGAAGCCCTTTTCCTTCGTTCTGGCGTCGTCACTGAAGATTGTGCAAATCACGATCGAGCCGGGAGGAAGGGCCCTCTCCTGGAGTATTGAAAATACGTCCCAGGGGCAGCTTGTGAGCCCAATGCTGCCGGCCGGCCTCAAGTTTCCGTTTAGCCTCAAGGTTCACTACCAGGGGGAGATTTACGACCCTGTCCAGCGCGCCGGCAGCCTGGGCTTCTTGAGAGGAGATCAGACTCGAGGGATCATCGGGAACGAGGGGGTTTATCTTTCGCCGGAAAGCGGCTGGTACCCGGACCAGACAGGCTCATTGGCCCGTTTTGATTTGGACGTGGAAGTGCCTATTCCTCTGCG